>JAACFN010000026.1 GCA_009937455.1 Verrucomicrobiaceae bacterium
CGCCGTCCCTGCGCTGTCTCTTTTCATGGTGACTACTGCGCGGTGGCCGAGCTCGAGGCCAGAGTTGCCGTTCTCGACAAGGAAGGCAACATCGTCTCACTCGTCGGCGATAATCCCAACAAAGCACAATGGGCCAAGTTTCCCGTCAAACCAGCAGAGCAAAAACCAGGAATCTTCACCGCACCGCACGGGCTCAGCTTTGACAAAGACGGTAATCTTTACGTTCAAGACTGGAATGCTACCGGACGCATCAGCAAGATGAAACGGGTTAGCACTGCTGATTAGTCCCACTAAACAACATTGAGGGCTTATTAAACGGTTCAAGCGCTCAACGATGGCTAAAAAACCTGGCAATTTGCCTCACAGAATCAACTAAGGCCTTTTCTTTTGCATCAAATTCGCCTTTTAATAAGCACCTATTCACGCATCTCGCCTTATAAATACGGCTACTTAACTACCATTCACCTCATCCGACATCATGCCTAGAATTGTTATCACAGAGCCCGATGGCCAAGGCCAACCCTACCGATTCGAAATTGACCGCAAGCGTGTCAGTATTGGGCGAGGTAGTGATAATGACATCCTGCTTGAGCACCCTTCTACTTCCAGTGAGCACTGCACAATGGAACGAGTCAAAGGAGGATTTATCTTACGTGATCAAGATTCCACCAACGGCATTCAACAAAACAAATCCTTAATGCAGGTCATCGATCTCAAGGATGGAATGGAGTTGAGCATGGGAGATGTCACCTTAGATTTCCAGCTCTCCGACGAAGAGATCAAAACCCTTTCCAAGGAGGACTTTGTGCCACATCAGATGAAGAAAAAGTCCGCTTCACAACCCAAAGCTGAGGTAGAAAAAAAAGGCAACTTAGCTCTCAAGGAAAACACCGCCTCATCTGATGCAAACAAGCAATCCGGCGAATCAGACAAACCTAGCTCGCCCGCAGCCACGCCTCCTACCCCTCCTAGCTACAACCAGCCGGTGATTCGCTCTGGCGAAAGCTCTGCAAAGCCACTGCTGATATTCATCCTTATCATTGCAGCTATCTTTACGGGCATGACCGTTAGCCACAAATTCCGCACGGGCGACTCCCTTCCCTCTAAGCTCATCGATCTACTGAAAAGAAAACCTGTATCAGAAAAAACAGATCAGCCCATAGATTCCTCAGCCCCTTTACAGGCTGAAGAATAAGCCACTGTATACCGCGAGTCGACAATGGCAATGCAACAAGGGTTCATGAAGGTAACCCGCGCCCATTACTTCTTCCCTAGCCACTCTGCTGTGGCGTAGCGATCAGCAGCGATCGCCACGACTTCTTCTTCAAAGCTTTCACAAGCAAGCCAGGTCTCCTGTTTACTTGCTAGCTGACTGGCAAACTCCTGCCCGAATAGATCTGTATCCAACTCGGTCCGAATACTTCCTTGGTGAAGCAGTCCATGACGCGTGCGTCGCTGTCCGGCACCAGCGACTTTCACCCCGTGTGTATCAGCCAAGTCAAACGCGACTGGATTGTTAAAACATACAGAACCGTCGCCATCATCATGATCACTGAGCTCAACATTCTGACTTAATGCGTTAAGCACATTGGCCAGCACCTGGTGTATAATTCGGTAACTCGATGCTCCTCGTTCATGACTCAGACTACATTGCCGAGGAATGACCAGAGTATAGGTTAGATCAATACGGTGATCAACAATACCGCCACCTGTCCACCTTCTGACATAATCAACAGGGCTACCTTTACTGGATGGAAAGGCAAGCTTCGCATCTTCCAAAGCATGGAAATAACCAAAACTTACCGATGGCTCACTCCAGTCATAAATTCTTAAAATAGGATCATTTCCAACTCGCGACATCAAGACCTGATCTGCCGCCATATTTTCAGCCGCCTTACGCACAGTGGCGTCTCTCCAGTAGATCAGATTGTCAAAGACCGGCATATGAATCGATGATGAAAATCCACCTAACGACGGCTCTCAATCGTTCTGTGAAGCTCGTCTGCAACTTGCATGACACGCACAGCTCCAATCGGTCCAGGGAAGATGACTCCCAAAATAAGCAAACCATAGCGGCTATCAACCGGGATCACTTCAAGCGTTGAGTTTGCGCCAATCTTAACGTGCAGATTGCCTACAGCCGCGGCTCCAGCAGATTGGCGATTTGCTCGTTGAGACGCATTAGCTAAGGTGCGCGCCACTTGGATAAGCTTTGCGTTCTCGACTTCATCGAGAAGAATCTGACCATTGACATCAATAAGAAACATCGCTTTGGCTCCGAGATCCTCTCTAACAACTTGACTAAATTGACGGATTCGAGAGAGAAAAGGCCCTCGTGCGTCGAGCTTACGTATGGGCTCGTCACTATCTACTGGAGACGGCGAAGCTACATCGATGTTGTCAGAAGCAGATACTGAAATTTCCGAAGCTGTAGCATTAGTGGTCTTATCTTCCTGGCTATCAAACTTGGCTGCCATGACATCTGCCGCGCTGTGATTTTGGTTAGCTGATATGTGAAACGGAGAATCAACTTGAGCAGCTATCGATTCTACAGTTCGCGCAGACTCCTCAGCAACCTCGCTAGGACTGGTGACTTCGATATTTGGTGTATCAGCTTGTTGAGGTAGCGCATCATCGATGGAACCCTCATCTACAGCCTTATCCTCGGTCTTATCCTCAGCCTTATCCTCAGCCTTATCCTCAGTCTTAGCCTCAGTCTTAGCCTCAGTCTTATGCAGCGGCTGTGGCGCAGACTGCACCTCTTGTTTATCCGGCGAATCTACCACTGCAGCCTCGCTTGGTTTAGCTAGAGTTGGTGTATCATCGCCGCCAGCAAAACCCTCAAAAACCTCACCATAGGCGGCATCCACTGCAGCTTCCTCTACCTCAGGGGGGGGAGCCAGCAAGCCCTCTGCCAAACGGCGAACCTCCTTAGCATCTAACCATGGTTGTAGCGGATCCATTAATTTTTAGCTTATTGTCTACTGATTAATGGTTGCGTCAATTTCTGCGCGGAGATTTTCAAAGACAGCCAGCACTCCAGCACCCTCTTCCATCACTCCCACCGGCAGGCCCTTAGCGCTTGCCCGAACGAAAAGATCATCGCGAGGTATGACGTTACGCAAAACCATTTTTTGCGGTAAAAGATTTCGTAATGCTTGCACAGCCTCAACACTCTCCGCGAGCCGGTTCTGAACCATGGTCATCAGGACCCCGCAAACTTTTAATCTGGGATTAACGATCTGCATGCGTGTCAACGCTTCAAGCATTTTGGGCACGGAACGCACACCTAGAGGCTCTGCTTGCTGAGGAACAACGACCGCAGTACAGGCAGAGAGCACATCGGCTGTTGCTCCAAACAGTCCCGCGGCTGTATCAATAATACAAACGTCATAGCCTTGTTCCTCGGCCATTTTAAAGAAGGTTCGCACACGGTGCAGCGATACACCCATCGCACCTCCCCCTAGCTCGTAATCACTACAGCGGCCTGCAGGAACTATACTAAGAGTCTCTAAACGAGTAGGTATAATCAGCTGATCGATGGGAAAGTCAGAATCTGCAATAGCATCATAAAAACCACTAAGTGATCGTGATTGTCGGGTAAGGGACAAGCCGACAGAACCTTGTGGGTCGGCATCAACAAGCAGCGTTCGTTTGCCCATCCTTGCGTAAGCGTGGGCAAGATTGATTGAGACCGTGGTTTTACCCACACCTCCTTTTTGACTGGTTATGGCGATAGTGATCAAAACAATAAAAATCTTTGTGAGAGTAACGACTCCGCAATGAGACAAAAGCATTTTTTCGCCCATGCGCGAGATTATTTTGAAGGAAAAGTCCTAAAGGATACATTCATTTTTTTGGTGCAACTTTGTAGAATGAAACTACGATAACAAAAATATTACACGCATCTTTACCAATGGCCGCTAGCTCCACATATAAGAAACATTTTTCATTAGCCTTAACCACCGCACTTCTCATGACATCTATCATCATGATCGGGTGCCGCTCGAGTAGTGATGAGGCTGAGCAAAGCGCGGCTAGTTATAGTCAAGATACGGCATACGAAAAAGCCCCCTTGAGTACAGGTCAAAGCAGCTTACTCGATAACCAAACATCATCGTCTGTTAATTGGCAAAGTTGGCATAAGGATCTTTTTAAACAAGCCGACAACGAGAGGCGGATTGTTTTTGCCCTGATTGGTTCAGGCACTGACATCAACACACTTGATGCTCTCGACCGGATCAATCAATCAGCGTCATTATCGAATCTCTTGAAAAGCAATCATATCAACACGCTGATTGACACCAATCTCCACCCAGACATCGAGCATTACATGGCACTCATATGCATGAACTCAAAAATACCAATTAACAGCCCAATACTTGCTTGGTTTTCTTACGAGGGAAACCTCGTTTCATGGAGTCCCCTCTACTCAAAATCGATGGAAGAAGTCGAGCAAGTGATTCGCCGCACTAGCAATACCGTGCAGAATTTATGGCTGGAGTCTCCAGAATATACCTTAGCCAATAGCCGGAAAGATAACGACGCCCGTGAGATTATCCGTGTCCCCGAGCCCGCAGAGGCAGGGCCAGGCAACACCCCGTCGCTGGTAGGGCCAATCTCACGTAATAAGTCACTGTTCGACCCAGTCTCGGACACGATAGACAACGCTCTCAATCTCACTCCCGCACGCTACATTGATCTAATGGTAAGGGCATCAAACCTCCCTGAACTATCATCGCATCAACGCCAACAATGCCTGCAGACTGCCATACGAGTTACAGATAAAATGCTCATCTATGGATTAATAGACCCACTTGATGGAGGCGTTTTCATCGGCTACGAGGGCATGACTCATACCCTCCCCAAGTTCTCAAAAACACTTCGAGCTCAGGCCTTGTCTATGATGAGTTTATATCGTCTTTATCAGGCCACCCAAGACGCCAAGTATCTCAAAGCTGCCAATGGTATTCTTGACTACACACAAAAGCACCTTGCAATGGAAGATGGCAGCGTCGCGTTGGGCCTCTTACATCGGTCAGATGCAGCCCAAGAACAGCCTTGCCTTTGGACATTTGCAGAAATCGAAAAAGCCCTAACTCCACGAGAATTAGATATTGCAACTCAAGCATTCGGGCTCAGTAAGCTGGGCAATATCCCCCTGATTGACGACCCGAAAAAGATCCACTACCGCAAAAACAGTCTCACATGGAAAGCCACCCTGCCTGAGCTCGCCAAGCGCAGCTCCATAGGAACCAAAGCACTAACACAGTCACTTGATGGCATCGCCAAAAAACTGGAGGCCTTACGCACCCAAAAACCGAGCAAACCGACTCTAGAGAAACTTTCAACAGCTGGCTCATTAGCAACATACAGCAGCGCCTGCTTATCCGGATACCGCGCCACGGGAAATGCCTCACACCTCAAGATAGCCACAAATACACTCACCCACATCCGCGATCACTTCACCGGGCAAAATGGCGATCTTTACAGGGCACTGTATAATGGTCAGCTCAATGATATACCCGCTAAAGGTACTGATTATGCAACGGTTTGCCAAGCTGCTCTCGACATGCATGAAGCAACTCTCGATCCCAAGTGGCTAGAATTTGCCCATGAAATGCACACAAAAATGAATCAGCGTCTTAAAAATCCTGAAACAGGATTTGTTGTAGAATATGACGGCACAGGATACCCACGTGATTATCCTACCTATGCCTATTATACATTGTATGGCATTGATAATGATAATACATGGGCCATCGCCAACTCCAATGCCAAGCGACTTTCTCTGAGACTTGCGGATGAGTCACTTTCAGAACAAGCCGATCAACTCGATGGCATTATGTTGCGAACCGCCCAAATATCGGCACCTGCGGCGATCGATTACCTTGCCCACGAATCCACCGCAAGATCCACTAGAGTCTATTTAAAACGCCCAATCAGCGAACCCTTGTTAGCGATGGCGCGCAGTAAACCATGCCAGCTCATTGCGGTGTCTGACTCAGGCTCGTATCCTGAACTTGACATTGAGCCCTCTGAGATGAAGGCCGGCACTGCTACTGTGATTTTAGGCGGCAAGAAGATCGGCGCTGCGGCTTCGCCAAAAGAGCTTCAAGCTCTTCTCTCACAATAAGGCTGTGCCGATGTAAACAGCGGCTACTCTAGCCAAATCTATGATTCACTACGATTGTGCACTTACTAATCGGTAAAATTGCCATTGCAAATCGGACTATCTGAAGGCAGTCTTCGCACCAGCAAGCTATGAATGCACGCACCGCAAGCCAAGACCGCAAAACAGCGGAAACCAACATCAGTGTCACGATCAATCTCGACGGCTCTGGCACCTCTGATATTTCCACCGGCGTCCCGTTCTTTGATCACATGCTCACTCTACTGAGCAAGCACAGCCTGATTGATCTCACGGTTAAGGCTATCGGTGATATCGAAGTTGATGCTCATCACACGGTCGAGGATACCGGTATAGTATTAGGCGATTGTATTCGTCAGGCACTTGGCGATAAAAAAGGCATTCGCCGTTATGGTTCTGCCTACCTCCCCATGGATGAAACCCTCAGCCGTTGCGTCATTGATCTGAGCAACCGCCCGCATCTTGAGTTCCGTGCCCCGACATCAACTCCTGATGCACCTAACTTCCCATTCACTCTGACAGAAGAATTCTGCCGAGCTATTACCAACAACTTACGAGCCAATCTCCACATCGAACTCCTTTATGGACGTGACGGCCACCACATTGCTGAGTCTATCTTCAAGGCACTTGCGCGCGCACTGCGACAAGCGATCGAGATCGACCCTCGTGAAACAGGCATCCCCAGCACCAAAGAGGCGCTCTAGTCAATTTGTCGATTAGCATTCAAGTGCTCGCATCCGCGGGCGGCAGGCCTACCCCCCTTAATCACCTCCATTCATGAAAGTCGGTATTGTTGACTACGGTAGAGGTAATATCCGTAGCGTGGAGAATGCATTCCTCGCCATTGGCGCGGATACCGTGCTCATTACCAGCCCAGAACAACTTCAAGACATCACCCACCTGGTGCTTCCTGGCCAAGGGGAATTTGGCGATTGTGCTGCCAACCTCAAAAAACAGGGCATGTTTGAAGCTATTCAAAAATGGACCTCTGAAGACAAACCCTATCTCGGCATCTGCGTCGGCTATCAGCTCATCTTTGAAAAAAGTGTTGAATCCCCCAGCACTGAAGGTCTTGCTATCCTACCCGGCACCGTCAAACGTTTCCCTGATGTTGACCTAAAAATTCCGCACATGGGATGGAACTCGATAAGCCCCAGCCATCCCGATGATGGGCTCTGGAAAGACATGCCCGCAAACCCCTTCTTCTACTTTGTCCACTCCTACTACCCTGAGCCTAGCCATACTGAGCATGTCGCCGCCAGCTGTGACTATGCCGTTTCCTTTGCCGCAGCAGTAAGACGCGGTAACCTCGTTGCCACGCAATTCCATCCAGAGAAAAGCCAGCACAACGGCCTGCAGCTGCTTAGAAATTTTCTAGCCACCACGAGCTAGACTCCCCCAATCCTTGGGGCAAAGTACACCGTGCTAGGATGAGCTCCTCAGTCAACGATGGCCAGGCGCTCGCTGCCACCAACGTGGCCTACTTGAGCGAGCAGTTCCCGAGCACGATCTTCTCCCGCACGAGTCAGACGGAACAGCTTATGAGCATGCAGACCATCACTCCTGATTTGCAGCCATGCTTTTTTCTCAAGAGCATCGACGATCTTCGTCGCGTTCGCAGGCTTTCTCTCGTAGCTATGCAGTAAAATATTGAGCCTCTTAGTATCCAAATGCTCCTCTCCCTCGAGGGCTTTAGTGAGGCAAGCAAGCAGGACACTTTCACTGCCAGACAAACGGTATGTTAAATCTGCCAGTACCTGACGGATATCCTGCAGATACTGAGATGTCTTCAAATCTCCTCCAGCTTCCTGATCCACTGCAACCATAAAGGCCTCTTCAGCCTCGCGAGCTTCGAGCGACTTGGTCACATAATTTTGGTACAAGCGCATCTGCTCGATACTCATTTGATCGCTCATCTTGGATACACTATCCGCTAACTTTTGCATGATATTAGCTTCCGACATGGGAATAAATTAGCAAAAGTTTACTTACGCCTCAAGAACATTTATTAAAGACCCCTTAAAACAAGGTATTTGCACAAAGTTTCAGCCATCATAATAATTAGGATTAGTTAATTAACTGCTCTAATCCCTTGTTTTTATAATGATTTAAAAAGCTAGGATTCAAAAAGTTTCCCATATTAGCACATTAAGGTAATTTTTTGCCCAGATATTAGCAACTCGCTGTTTACCATGAAGTCACGCTTTAATCACCACAGCCATGACCTGCATCGCAGGCAATTCCGTTCCCAGCATGAACCTCGCACGTTCACACGCTCATCCCGGCCATCATCTCACTCTCAGGTGAGCCCCATCCCCTACCGATACCATACTGAGCGATGCGATGCTGATGATTGGCAAAACGAAGCCCATGCTGCATCGAGCCTAGAAGATGAGATTTCAAACTCTGAACTCAATGACTTTTGTTTTAGCTGTATCGAGCAGCTCTCATTATCCAAGCAACATGATTGTGCGAAGCAACTCATTGCTGGGCTAATCTCTGAAAAACTTCCCACCTATAACAATCTCAAGTCAGATTTTCTTGAGAGTCAGCAGGCACATCAGAAACACCACCACTGGACCCAACAAATGTATCATGCCGTTGAGCCTCTTCTTCAGCAAGAGACTGGCCCCTTATCTGAACAACAAACTCTGAGTGAACTCGCTCTACAATGTGTTGAACAAGATATGCAATTACATTACCGCGCAGAGCAACTTCGTCTCCGTGTCGCCCATCTTGAACAAGCCGTGCCACAGCACCTCATTCAAATGGGAAAGGAAATAGGACTCCCAGAAAAAATCATGGTGAAGCTCGCTAAACTGATTACGCAGGAAATGCAAAGTTCCAGCTGAATGCACAATCAAACATAGTGAAACAAAAAAGAGCCCTCGCATACGTGCGAGGGCTCTTTGTGAATAGGTTTTACTGCTTTTTTACAAAGCTTTCATCGAGCCCATGGCATCGCGAAGAACTTCGCCGATTTCCTCCACAGGGTGATTGCGGATGATGAAGTTCACATCCACAAGCGTGCGATTATCCACCCCATTATCCTCAGGGCTCATACCCTTACCGATGACATCAGTGTCGACAGACTTCATGAAGTCTTCGAGCAGAGGCACACAAGCGTGGGCGAAAAGATAGCAACCGTATTCGGCTGTGTCAGAGATGATGCGATTCATCTCGTAGAGTTTCTTACGGGCAATGGTATTAGCAATCAGCGGCACCTCGTGTAGTGACTCGTAATAAGCGGACTCAGGCTCGATACCCGCCTCGACCATCACCTCAAAGGCAAGCTCCACACCGGCGCGCACCATGGCGATCATCAGAATTCCCTTATCAAAGTATTCCTGTTCAGTAATATCACCGACACCTTCAGTTTTTTCAAACTCAGTCTGGCCAGTTGCCTCACGCCAGCCCAGAAGCTTAGCATCGCCATTGGCCCAATCTTCCATCATACCGCGGGAAAACTCACCGGAAATGATATCGTCCATATGCTTCTCATACAGGGAACGCATGATGACCTTGAGCTCCTCCGATAAACGGAAAGCCTCGATCTTGGCAGGGTTAGAGAGGCGGTCCATCATATTGGTGACACCACCTTGCTTGAGAGCCTCAGTAACGACTTCCCAGCCATCTTGAAGAAGCTTGACCGCGTAGGCAGTATCCATTCCTTCAGCCTTCATCTTATCATAACAAAGCAATGAACCGGCTTGTAGCATACCGCACAGGATCGTCTGCTCACCGAGCAGGTCTGACTTCACCTCAGCGATGAAGGATGACTCAAGAGCCCCAGCAAGGTGACCTCCTTGAGCAAAACAAAGCGCTTTGGCGATTTCCATGCCGTTTCCGTTGGGGTCGTTTTCGCCGTGGCAAGCAATCAGAGTTGGAACACCAAAACCTCGCTTGTATTCCTCACGCACTTCAGAACCAGGTGACTTAGGTGCCACCATGAACACGGTGAGATCCTTACGAATTTGAACGCCCTCTTCAACGATGTTAAAACCGTGAGCATAGGTGAAACAAGCTCCCTCTTTCATGTGTGGAATGACTGTCTCCACCACAGCCGTGTGCTGCTTGTCAGGTGTGAGGTTCATAACGATGTCTGCACTAGGAAGCATTTCCTCATAGGTGCCGACATTAAAACCGTTTTCGCTAGCATTAAGATAGGACTGGCGCTTTTGCTCGATAGCCTCAGCACGAAGCGTATAGGATACGTCCAGACCGCTGTCGCGCATGTTGAGGCCTTGGTTAAGCCCCTGAGCGCCACAACCGACGATGACAATCTTCTTGCCCTTGGCGGCTTCAATGCCGTTGTCAAATTCTGAGATATCCATGAATCGGCAAGTGCCGAGCTCGTCCAGCTGACGACGCAGCGGAAGTGAATTAAAATAGTTTTGGCTCATAAGTTTTGTATGTGTTTTGTTTAACGACGATATCTAAGCGTAATCATAACATTGCGTAAATTGATTTATTCAATACATAGTGTTGCGTTTTACGCAATTTAATAGAGAATATGGCTTGTGAACTTTCACGAGCTCAAAAATTTCCTCGTCCTCGCCGAGCTTCTACATTTCGGCAAGGCTAGCCAGGCATGCAACCTCAGTCCCTCCGCACTGACGCGCAGCATCCAGCGCACCGAGGAGTCTCTGGGGCAGCCCCTATTTATGCGTGATAACCGCACAGTCAGTCTCACTGCAGCTGGCGAAAAATTCCGCACCTACGCCAGCTCAGCCATCCGTGACTGGGAAGCTATGCGCGAAGACCTCAATGATCATGGCAAGATCTCAGGCCTCGTCTCCATCTACGCATCCGTCACGGCAGTCTATAGCCTGCTACCCGACCTCTTAGAGTCATGCCGAGAAGCCTACCCCGATGTTCACCTCGAGCTGCGCACAGGATCTGCAGAAGCATCTATTCAACAGGTCATCAACGGCGAGATCGATATTTCTGTTGCCGCCCTTCCAGATCAGCAGCACCCGCGGCTCGAGTTCATGCCGCTCATCGAAACCAAACTCGTTTTTGTAGCACCCAAAAAATCGAAACAGCCCACCACAAAGAACGATGAACTTGATCTTTCCAGCGCTCCCCTCGTCCTACCCCGCACGGGACTATCTCGGCGCAGACTCGACCTGTGGTTAAAACAGCACAACATCGAACCCAACATCAATACTGAGGTGTCGGGAAACGAGGGAATTCTGGCCATGGTTCGTATGGGTTGCGGTATTGGCATCGTTCCCGAACTCGTGCTAGAGCGCAGCCCATTCCGTGACGATATCAGGAAAATTCAAGGCGCTCCAAATCTCGCACCCTACGTGGTAGGCCTCTGCACCACCCACAAAAACTTACACCGTCCTGCTATCTCCGCCATCTGGCAACTTGCAGCAAATAGCAAGCCACAGGTCAAAGGTCATCGGCTTAAAAAATAACACCTTATCCACGCTCTGAGCGCTTGCCAACCGAAGCATCAGCGGCAAATCTCCATCACGTGCAAACAACCCAACAACATCAAGAGGTTAACTCAGCAGATCCTTCTGCCGCTAAAACAGGTTACGCCCTCTTCGATCTGGATCAAACCCTCGTGCCCTGGGATACCCAGTTGCTTTTCTGTAACTATATCCTCAAGCGCATGCCACTGCGTCGTCTCTATCTACTTATTCTGATTCCATTTCTTGTACTCAC
>JAACFN010000205.1 GCA_009937455.1 Verrucomicrobiaceae bacterium
GTGCCGTTGAGGAGATGATGGATAAGTGCACAGGCAGTCATGCCAGTGCCGCATGCAAGGGTTTCACCCTCGACACCTCTCTCATAGGTGCGGATAGCAATGTGTTGATCGTCGAGGATGCTTGCAAAGTTAGCATTGGTGCCGTTGGGCGCAAAATGATCATGGTAGCGGATGGTTGCACCATGCCCTAGAACATCAAAGTTTTTCAGATCATCGGTGAAAACAACGGTATGGGGAACACCGGTATTAATAGTGTGAACCGCAGCGTTCATACCGTCGATTTCGATATCAGCATTGAGGTCCAAATCAAAAGGGTCTGACATGGCAATGCGGACATTGTCACCAATGATGTCCGCACTGAGCGTGCCGGCAATGGTTTCGAAGGTGACATGATCAGTGTCTCCGCCCATGAGCACTGCGGTGAATTTGCCGAAGCAGCGCGCGCCATTACCGCACATTTCAGCTTCGCCGCCATCAGCATTGTAGTAGCGGAACTTGAAATCAGCACCAGCCTCGGCTGGCTCAACGGCAAGTAGGCCATCAGCACCAACGCCGCGTTGACGATCACAGAGCAGCGCGATCTGCTCGCGGC
Source organism: Verrucomicrobiaceae bacterium (assembly GCA_009937455.1). Taxonomy (GTDB): domain Bacteria; phylum Verrucomicrobiota; class Verrucomicrobiia; order Verrucomicrobiales; family Akkermansiaceae; genus Oceaniferula. The sequence goes on from JAACFN010000205.1 coordinate 593, forward strand.
TCAGGTTAATGTCGAGCAAGCGGTTATCGATGACAACGAAGTCATTGCCCGCGCCGTTCATTTTATGAAATGGTAATCTCATGACTAGTTTCGGTTTTTTGTAGCGTTGATGAGAGGGGCTGTGAAGTCACGGACGATTTCTGCTAAGTTAGCTTTGTCGGCATTCTGAGCTACTTGATTGACAATGGCCGAGCCAACGACGACGCCGTCAGAGGCGGCGGCGACCTCGGCAGCTTGTTCTGGCGAGCTGATGCCGAAGCCGACACAAACGGGAGTGTCTGTGCACGCTTTGATTGAAGCGACAAGCTCACCGATGCCTGCGGAGGGAGCCTCCTGGGATCCGGTGACTCCCATTCTTGATACGGCATAGATGAAGCCCTCGGACTGAGCTGCGAGCATTTGCTTGCGTTTGAGGGGGGTGGAGGGGGATACGAGAGTGATGTGCCTTAACCCTTCAGCACTGGTTAACTCCTTGTTGTTAGCGATTTCATCAGGTGGCAGGTCCAGCAGCAAAATGCCGTCAGCACCTGCGGCCGCCGCATCGGCATGAAATTGTTCATAACCGTAAGCATAAACGGGGTTGAGATAGGTAAAGAGGACAATGGCGGTGTCATGGGTAGTTCTGAACTCTCTGATGAAATCCATTAACTTGTGCACAGACATGCCGGCATTCAACGCGCGCTCTGCAGCAAGCTGATTGACTACGCCGTCTGCCTGCGGATCAGAGAAGGGGACGCCGAGCTCAATGATGTCAGCACCAGCATCGGCAAGCGACCTAGCAATCTCAAGGGAAGCGTTGTAGCTGGGGTCGCCAGCACAAATATAAGCGACAAACGCGGCTTCATTGTGTTCCCGGAGATTCTGAAATGTGATGTCGATTCTATTACTCATGTATTTGGCTGCAGTGAGATAAGCTGGATTCACGAAAAAGAAAACACTGAATCATGGATTAAAGGTATGATTTTTACTGCTGATCGATTACAGGGGTTTAATTTAGGCGCTCTTTTTCCAAAAAATCAGAAGCCGTTTTCCGGCGAGATAGAACTAAGGCAGTTTTTAGGGCATATAATGGCAATCTTATTGAATATTTATACAAACTAACGCCAAATTTTGTGTATTTTAAGTAATGGATTACTTGATATTCTTTTTCCCTTGCATATAAAGGTAATGTTAGGTAGTTTTGCCTTTAGTTGAAAGACTTACATTCATGAACTTGTCAGAATCATCACCTCGTGTTGAGCTTTCTTGTGGCCTAAGTATAGGTTATGGGGATCGTCTTGCTTGTGTTGATGGGCGAGATGAGGGCATCGTTCTGGAGGGGGGCACCCATTACTTGCTGGCTCGCAACGGGCGAGGGAAAACAACACTTTTAAAGACCTTGGCGGGTGTATTGAATCCATTAGGAGGCGATTATTCATGCGAAGGCAGATGCCAGTATCTCAGTGAAGACCTGACATTCGATCGTGAGCTTCCGGCAACGGCAATCTTTAAAGCATTCCTCAAAAAGGGCAAGTATGCTGAAGCTGTCGATTTAGCTCAAACTTTGGAGCTCGATGTCAAAAAGCCCTACGGCCAGCTCTCTACCGGTAACAAACGCAAGGTGGCGTTACTGGTTGCGGAGTTTTCAGTGCATGATCAAGGCCACGATGTTTTATTACTCGATGAGCCGTTTACGGGCCTGGATACATTTTCTCGAGAAGTTTTTCAGAAGCGCTGGAATCATAACCAAGATGGCGTGTTGCGCTTAGTAAGCTGCCACCCTGATTTTGATAGTATGGAAGTGAATAGCTCTGTGCTCATCAGTGACGGTAAAATTACACACGTGGCCGGTGACGGTAACGCACAGTGTTGGGGTGAGCTCAAAACTCAGTTGAATTAATAGATTAACACATGCAGTTATACAGGTTAACATTAGCAACCATGATCCAGCGAAAAGTTTGGATCATCGCATTGTTTTGTGCGCTGATATTACCTATCGTGCTTCCTTATCTCACTCCGTATGAGAGCAATCCTTCTTTAATCGAGCCTGCGCGCGCCCAAGCGGCTTGGGGTTGCTTATGGGTGGTGACGATTGCTTGGTTGTTTTTCCAGGCAGCGCGTTTCGGTGATGATACCGCTCGATCTGGCCTCGGCGCCTACTTTTTAAGCTCAGGTGTTTCCGGTCTGAGTCAGATGATGCAGATATGGTTGGCTTGCCTGAGTTTTTTATTGCCCCTCGTCCTTGTTGCTCTTGCGATTTGTTTTATTGGGGCGATGCCAAGCGATAGCGCCCAGGCCCAGATGTGGATAGCCACCAATTTACAGTATGCGGCTCTTTTCCTTCTTGTGGT
>JAACFN010000206.1 GCA_009937455.1 Verrucomicrobiaceae bacterium
AGGGCATCGCTTTCTCCCTGGTGCCAGAGCATCCCTACGATCTCAGTGGTATACCCGGCATTCTGGAGGGCGGCCAGTCCGGCAGCAACGGTGTTACGAAAAGCCGTGTAACTGGGGCCGGTTCCCGGTGCCCAGTCGTTATACAAGGCGGTCCCACTCTCAGCGTGCTTGATGATCGCATAGGTCACAGAGGGATTTGCATCCGCGATCTCGCGACCAAAGGTGACCTCCACGCCAAATTTAGCCTCGGATCCCATGGTGACGCCCCCGCTGCCTGAACGGAGGGTGGTCAGACCTCCGCCGCCCGTATAGTAAAACAGCACGTCATCCTGTGGAAGCTGCAGATTGACCGGACTGGTCGGAAGCCCCGAGTTGTTTCCTTGCCCGACCGCGTTTGACTGGCCACCCAAAAGGATAACTTTGACAACATTCCCAGAAGCGGTGGTGGCGAGGACGGAGAGGGCAAGGCCCGCAATTGCAGCGAGGCGCATCACCAATTTTATTGTATAATTCATTTTATCGATTTGCTGTAAAGTGAAGAGATTGAGTACATGAGAATCCCCTATAATCAGTGTCGGGGATGCAGTTGGGGTACCGCTTTAAGCGGAATGGCTGTCGCCCCATTTTTGCATGGGTGAAGACCGCCTTGGCGTCTGCAAACTGGACAAGCCCCCTGAACGAAAAATGCCCGATATCGAAGGAACTCGGTCCGAAGAGGTCTGTATCTCGGTTCATTGCAGATTTCCCTATTCCTAATTCCGGCTTTTTAAGCCCTGCGCCTGCGCAGAGCGATAGCTAGCCCGCCTAGGCTGAGCAGCACAGTGGATGATGGCTCGGGAACAGTTGCTACACCGAAGACGTCGATTTCACGGTAGGTAGCTCCGCCCACATCATTGCTTACGGTGTCGAGAAAATCAAAGCGGATGGCATCGATACCGCTACCCAGCAGTCCAGTATTATCGGTGACGTTGACTTTAGTAGCCCCTCCTTCACCAACCGCGAGTGCTGGCTGATAGTCAACCGTCGCGTAAAGCCCATATGAGCCTCCCAGTGACCGAAGAAAGATGTTGTATTTCTGGTTCATGAACCCGGCATCGTTCCATGCAGCAATCGATTGAATACCGCTGATGTCATAACCCATCCCATAGGCACCGTCACCGATGACGAACTCACGGGAGGTTCCCGAGTCTGCTGTCCAGGCCACCTCTGCAACCGCATCTCCTAAAGGTAGTGGTGGAGTGGAGTCGTTAATTCCATGCAGACCGTCGTTCAGGTTAGCGGCGTCGCCGCCAGCAAATGCCGTGCCGCTGGTAATGCCGGTAATACCATGCAGGAGGTCGGTCGAGCTGACGTCGCTCACATAGGCGAGTTCATCCGTAGGGGTTGAAGGGTTATTGGGACCCGATGTTACCGACATAATTATAACCGCCGCATTGACAGGGGCTACACTAAGAGCCAACCCTGCAACGGTAGCGAGACGTGTCATTATTTTTGTTCTATGTTCCATATTGTGTCGTGTTTTGTATGTATTTGAGAATCTTTCCTAGCTGCTCCCGTCCCTCCTGAATCAGGAAAATTATCGGTTAAGCTGGTAATAAATGCCCGAATACGGAATCGCGTTAACACATTTCTAGAAAAAACTTTCAAATCGCCGAATTTTCCCCTTTGAGCCTATGTATGATAGGTTTTGGTGAAATATCTGTTAACGCTGCAGAAAAATCGGCATATTTAAGAAGAGATGGAACTTAACGCTACGCAACAAGCTGAATTTGTCAGCCAGATCGCCAAACACCAGGCGGCGCTGCACGCCTACATCATCTCACTGATGCCGGGGATGGATGGCGTGGACGATGTTCTCCAGGAAACCAATATGGTTATCTGGGAAAAGCGCAGGACGTTTGAGCTGGGGAGTAATTTCCGTGCCTGGGCCTGTGCCATTGCCCGGTTCAGAGTGATGGGTCACCGTCGCAAGCTGGGAAAGCTCGGCATGCAGATGTTCGACGACCAGCTTGCCGAGCAACTTGCCACGGAATGCGAGGCCGAGCCAGAGGAGCTCACCAATCGCCTGTGTGCCTTGGAAAGTTGTCTGGGACGCCTGCCGGAGAAAGAGCGCGCACTCGTCGACTTCCGTTATTTTTCAGATTCTAATCTGGATGAATATTCGGCACAGTGCGGTAGACCTGCCGACTCTCTTCGCGTCAGTCTATTCCGCATCCGGGCTGCTTTGAAAAAATGCATCACTGGCGAACTCGCCCTTTACCGCAGCCGATCATGAACCAGCGCGAACTCGAACACCACTTGCAAGAGCTCTTCGATGGCCGTCTCGAAGGGCAGGCATTCGAGAACCTGCAACAGACGCTGCGCACTGATCCCGCGGCCAGAGAAGCCTATCGTGAATACCTTCACCTCCATCATGCGCTTGAATTCCGCACCAAGGGCGTCAATCTACTCAATGTGGTGCCTATGGATCGTGTTGTCGAACGGCGACAACGCCGCGCAATACGCATTGCTGGTTTGGCCGCTGCTGCGGTGCTTATGATTGGCGCACTGGTGATGACCCTGATCGCCACGCACACACCCCAGCCAACGCTTGTCGTCAACACCGCACCCGGAGGCGACATCACCATCAGTCATGCACACACCGGTGAGGATGCGCCGGAAGGTCTGGTGCTCGAACCCGGATCACGACTGAAGGTCATCACCGGCATGGTGGAGCTTAAATTTTCCTCCGGGGTGCGTGGAATTGTGCGTGGTCCTGCCGACCTGACCTTACAACGCGAGGATCTACTCGAACTGACCAATGGCACGGTCTGGTTTGCGGTGCCAAAGAAAGCGATCGGATTCACGGTCAATACACCTGACCTAGTCCTCACTGACCTCGGCACCGAATTCGGCATCATGTCCGAGCC
>JAACFN010000027.1 GCA_009937455.1 Verrucomicrobiaceae bacterium
TTGCGGATGCTGTTCACAAATTTGCCATTTACCGAGAGCTTTACGGTGCCGTCCACGGCGACGATGACGTAGCGATTCCACTGCCCTTTGCCTAAGCAACGGTTCTCGAGTGATTGGCTGCGATTGCCGCGCGGATTGTCGGGGATGGCGGTCATGCCCCCTGCCCCGAACAGCTCGCCGTGCACGTAGGCCAGCGGTTGTGGTTTGCCATTTTTCTGAGCATGAAGATACGGCCACTCCAGCTCTAACATCTGAACCTCCATCCCTTTGGGCAGGCGGTTCCCTTGCGGCCGAGCATCGCTCCAGAGGAACACCCCAGAATTGCCACCCGCTTGCATGTGGCGCCATTCGATAACGAGCACGAAGTTCTCATACATACGATCGGATCGCATCACCCCGATCGGTTGACCGCTGCACACCAACAGGCCCTCGTCATTGACCGACCAGGTCGCGGGCGAGGTATTGACATCGACCCAGCCGCTCAGGTCCTTGCCATTAAACAAGTCGACAAACTTGGGCACAGGCTTGGATTGCTCAAAGCTGGGAATTTTCTTTTTTTTCGCATCCGCTAACGCCACACTGCTCATCAGGCAGAGGGATGTGATGAGGATAGTTACTGAAGCTTTAGTAGTAGATATCATGGTGCCGCTGGCATTTGTGGTCTGAGCTCTTTGTCGCCCTTCTGTGGGTAAAGTGCTTTCTTGGCCTCTAGGTCCTTGATCATGGCCGTCATGATCGTCTGTAACTGTTCCGGATGGCTCTTTGACAGGTCTTTCTTTTCAAAAGGATCCTCCTTTAAGTTAAAGAGCTCATAATTGGGGCTGAATTCTTTTCCTTGTGCCTTCTGGCCTCTCGCTGGAAGTGGGTAGTGATAGATGACTTTCCAGCCGTCATTGACATAGCTGGTGAAGTAGCTGCTGCGGTGCTCGTGAGGGAAGTGATTGAGAAAGTCCTCCTTGCGATCTTCGTTTTTGTTCCCTGCAAACTGTGGCTTCAGGTCGTAACCATCCAAGGGCATGTCTTTGGGTAGCTCAACTTCTGCCAGCGCGCAGATGGTGGGCACCAAGTCGAGGATGGTTCCCATCTGGGTTTGGATCGCACCTGCGGAAATGGGTAGTTTCTGCTGCGATGCGTTGTTTTTATCTGCCTCACCCCAGGCAGCGATGAAGGGAACGAGCATGCCGCCCTCGTAGCGCCAGCCCTTTTTCTGTCGGTAGGGTGCGGAGCTGTTGTGTTCGCCTTTGCCGAGCGGCGCATCAGAGCCATTGTCACCGACGAAGATGATGAGGGTGTTGTCGGCTACCTTGAGTTCCTTCAGTTTGACGATGAGGTCTCCGAGGGACTTGTCCATGCCTTCGACCAGGGTGGCATAGGCCTGGGCGTGTTTGTTTGCTCCAGACTGGGCGTAGTTTTTGGCGAAGCGTGGGTCAGAATCGAACGGGGCATGCAAGGCATAGTGCGACATGTGGAGGAAGAAAGGTTTCTGCTCCTTGACGCAGGCTTCGATGTGTCGATTCGCTTCTAGGGTGAGGGCTTCGGTGAGAAAGGTGTCCGTGCCGTGGTATTTCTCCAGGTGTGGAACCTGTCCTGTCTTCCCGTGACGCGCGTAGTTTTTTTCCCCGTAATAGCTACCGGGCTGCCCTGCGGAAAAGCCACCTACGTTGATGTCGAAGCCGAGGTTGAGAGGCTCTGAGCCTTCGTGGTTATCTGGGCCAAAGTGGGCTTTGCCCACATGGATGGTCTTGTATCCCGCCCCTTGCAGCAGGCGTGGTAGGGTGATGCTGGTTTTGTCCAATCCGGTCCAGTTCCACTCGGCAGGGCCAAAGTTGCCGCGGTTGTTGCTCTGTGGTTTGATCCAGTTGGTGCTGCGGTGCCGGGCGGAGTTCTGCCCGGTCATGATAGATGCTCTTGTGGGTGAGCAGACTGAGTGTGCGTAAAATTGGGTGAAGCGGGTTCCCGCTGCCGCCAGCTTCTCCATGTTTGGCGTGCGGTAGAAATCATTCAAGGGATACTTCACCGGCTTACCCTTGGCATCGACGACAAAAGGAACCGTGGTGTCCATCAGCCCCATGTCATCTATGAGGAAGAGGATGATGTTCGGTTTTATAGAGCTTGCACTCCTCTTGAAGGCTTCGCCTTCAGACCGTCGGCCGCTGGAGCTTGCACTCCCTTCGGTCGTCCGCTGCTCCGCCGAGGAGTGCTTGCCCTGCGAGCTCTCGGCCGCGGCAGCCGAATACTGAATGGTGAATAGTGAAGAGTGAATGAGGGCAAGCGTGATGAGAGTGAGTCGTTTCATGATCTTTTATTTTGTGCAGGCGTTCATCTGGCAGAGGCCAGTTGGTCATTCTATTACTGACAGCCAAGCAATCATCTCACCTCTTAATTTCACTGCGGTTGCCCAGGGGATCCTTGATCTTTGTTCCCCAGACTCTGCCGTCGAGCGGGTAGACGTGGGTGTCTTTGGCGATCTTGTCCCAGTGGGTGGCCATTTTCTGAACAAGCTCAGGGTTTTGTTTGGCGAGGTTGCTGGTTTCTGAGCGGTCGGCTTCCATGTCGTAGAGTTCCCATTCCCCTTTGATGCCTTCGGCGACGAGCTTCCACTTTCCTTCGAGTAAGGCGCGGTTGCCGTTGTGTTCCCAGATGATCGGGGCACGTTGGTAGCTGGTTGCGGAGAAGCTTGGTATTAGGCTATGGCCGACGAGCTCAGGGAATGTTTTTTCACCACCCTTGGGCTGATAGCTCGCTCCCGCCAGCTCCAGCAGGGTCGGCATGAGGTCGGTGACGTGACCGACTTGGGTGTTGATTTTCTCTTGAGGTTGAATGCCCTTCGGCCAATGGGCGATCAGGGGGGAGGAGATGCCCCCTTCATGGGCGTATTTCTTAAAGTAGCGGAAGGGAGTGTTTGAGTAGGTTGCCCAGCTGGGGCCGTAGCCGAGCTTGGAGGCATTCGTGCCGTAGGTTGCGATGTCCATGTTGTCCTTTCCTGAGAAGGAATGCTCACCGCCATTGTCTGAGAGGAAAAGGATGAGGGTGTTGTCAAAGGCATTGTGTTTCTTGAGGGTGTCGATGACCTCGCCAATGCCTCGATCCATGGAGTCGATCATTGCGGCATAAATCGCCATGCGCAGCTCCATGGCTTCCTGGCGTTTCGGGTCGAGCTTGTCCCAGTCTTTGACTTGGGCGATTTTCTTGGCGAGTTTGATGCTGGGCTCGATGATGCCCATCTTGATCATACGCTGGTATTTTTCCTCCCGCAGCTTGTCCCAACCTTTTTTAAATTTGCCGCGGTATTTGGCAATGTCTTCCGGCCGGGCGTGCAGTGGTAAGTGAGGTGCGTAGTGGGCGAGATAGAGGAAGAAGGGTTTGTCCGCAGAGTTCTTAAAATGCTCGTTGAGGAAAAGATTGGCATGCTTTGTAATGCCCTCGGTGAGGTAATAATCATCTCCTGGTTGGATCGCTTTGTTATCCAGTGTCAGCTTGGGAGCCCAGTAGCTGGCGCCGCCCGAGATCATGCCGTAGAAGCGATCGAAGCCGCGTTGCCGCGGCCATGAGCTTTCCTTCCGTGAAACGTGCCACTTACCACTCATGTAGGTGCCATAGCCAGCACCCTGCAGGCACTCGGCGATGGTGCGGCAGTCGTCATTGAGGTCACCGTGGTAGCCGTAGCTGCCAAGATCCGCAGCGGTCATCCAGCCAACTCCGGTTTGGTGCGGGTAGAGCCCTGTCATGAGGGAGGCACGAGTGGGACAGCAGCGGGCGGCGTTGTAGAAGCGATTGTAGCGAATACCACTTTTTGCAAGAGAGTCGAGATTCGGAGTCTCAATCGTACTTCCGTAACAGCCGAGGTCTGAGAAACCCATGTCGTCGGCCATGATCAGCAGGATGTTTGGTCTGTGAAGTGCTTGCCCTTCTCCCGACTGCTTTGCAGCCGCACCGTCGGCCGCTTGCCGCTGGGCAGCCGCAGAATAGTGAATGCTGAAAAGTGAAGAGAGAAATAGGAATGTGGTAATTTTCATGATGTTGGGAAGTTTCAGCTGTTGCTTAAGGTTATTCTATTTACTTACTTACCTTCGACGCGAAGTTAAATGACATCCGACATCCGACATCGCTCATCCGCCATCGCTCATCAGGCACTTTAGTGCCTCGTGCGTCCATCATCGAGCTGCTTCTGCAGTTCGGCTTTCAGGCGCGCGAAGACTTCAGGGTTTTGCTTAGCGACGTTGTTTTTCTCGGCGGGGTCCGCATCGAGATCGTAGAGAGTATGCTTCATTTTGGCAGGGTCTTCATTGGCCATTTTTGTTTTGCGGTCGGAGGCGTTTTTGCGCTGGAGTTTCCACTTGCCAGAGCGGTAGCCAAAGGTGCCGAGAGTGCCACCATTTCCGTTGTCTTGTTGAATGAGATTGCTGCGACCTTTAGCTCCTTCTTGACCGAGGAGAGCGGGCATGACATCGAGGCTGTCCAGGCAGGCGTCCTCCGGGATCGCCACGCCGAGGTGGGTGGCGAGGCTGGTTGCCAGGTCAATGGTGCAGACGATTTGCTCTGAGACGCCAGGATTGATCGTTCCTGGCCAGTAGGTGATGAAAGGGGTGCGGGTGCCGCCTTCCTGGATCTTGTATTTGCCCCCGGCATAAGGCCCAGCGGGCTGGTGGTCGTGCAATTTTTCTACGGCGTCGTCTTTGTAACCATCATCGAGGACGGAACCGTTGTCCGAGCAGAAGACGATCATAGTGTTTTTCTCCAGTCCCTGCTCCTTGAGGATTCGGACGATTTCCCCCACGCACCAGTCCAACTGAACGATGGCGTCGCCCCTGTAACCAGTGCGCGACTTCCCCTGAAAACGCTCATGTGGTATGCGCGGCACGTGCAGATCGTGTGAGGCGAAAAAGAGGAAAAAGGGATTGTCTTTGTTTTGCTTAATCCACGCCTCGGACTTCTCGACCCACTTGTCAGCCAGGTCCTCATCGCGGAAGCGGGCGGCGTGTCCACCAGTATAGAAGCCAATGCGGCTAATGCCATTGTGGATGGTGCTGTTGTGGCCGTGGCTCCAGTCCATCTTAAGCTCGTCACGATGGCTGATACCTGTTTTGTGGTCAGGGCTAGGTTTTTTATGGCCGACCCAGAGCGGATCTTTGGGATCGAGGTTGAGCACGCGGTGGTTCTCCACATAGACTTGTGGCACTCGGTCATTGGTGGTGGGCAGCAGGAAGGAATAATCAAAACCAATCTCGAGTGGTCCCGGCTTGAGGTCACCATTCCAGTCTGGTTGTTTATCTCCCAGGCCAAGATGCCACTTGCCGATAACCGCTGTTTTGTAGCCCGCTTTTTGCAGCAGGTCCGGCATGGTCACCACATCCGGCTTGATTAAAGCGGGAGAGTTCGGCCCTGCGATGCCTGAGCCTTTCACCCGAAAAGCATGGGTGCCGGTGAGCAGCGCATAACGTGTCGGAGTGCAGGTGGACGCTGAGCAATAGCCGCTGGTGAATTGCAAACCCTCGGTAGCGAGCTGGTCGATGTGCGGGGTTTTGATATTCTCCGGCTTGGCGCCGTAACAGCCGACGTCTCCGTAGCCGAGATCGTCGGCCATGATGACAATGACGTTCGGGGTTGGGCTTGCGCTTCCATCGGTCGCCCGCTGGTCCTGCTCCGCAGCCGCCGATGAATAGTGAATGGTGACTAGTGCAGAGTGAATGAAGAAGAGAGTGCGGAATTTCATGGTGATACTATACGCTACATTATGACGAGGTCTTACAGCCAGCCTTGATTATGGCGCTTGGCGGGGAAAAAACCCTGCCGTGATTTGCGGCGGGGGGTTTTAGTTGAAGTTGAGAGTTTAAGTTGAAGTAGCAACCAGCCGCATCGCGGCCATCCGCCATCCGCCATCCTTCATCGCGGCATCGCCGCTCTCAAGCCCGTGGTTTCATCTTCCAGGTAAATGCCAAAAGGGCCATGGCGGCAAAGGTGCAGGCAAGGATCGTGCCGAGCACCATCTTCCATGCGGTGTCGAGGTCGTAAACTTCTTGGTAGTGTGTGAGCATGGAGCCAAAGCCCTTCGCTTGTACGGTTCGCCCAATATAGCCAAACAGGCCAATAAAACCCGCCGCGGCTCCAATGGCCTTCTTGGAACTCAGGTCCAGGGCGATAATGACGATGAAGTTGATCACCGGGTAGATAAAACAGCCGATCATCACGAGCATCAACATATCCAGCCACAGGTAACCCGCAGGGGTCAGCAGGATGGCCGTGAAGGCAAAAAAGATCGGCACCATACAGAGTACGGCCACCATGCCGCGCCGCCCACCGAACTTATCAGAGAGCCAACCCAGAAGAATGGTCGAGGGGATGCCGCCAAACTCAATCGCCAGGATGGCAATACCGCCGCCCGCCAGAGTCGCACCCTTGACTTCACGGAGATACATCGGCCCCCAATCGAGCATGCTGTAGCGGGCGATGTAGGCAAAGAAATTCGCGAAGGCGAGCAGCCAGATCCACTTGTTCATGAAGACCTGATCGACGAAGAGCTCCTTGAGACTAAGCTCCTTTTCGTGGGTGCCGTGTTTGATCTCGTCCTCGGTAAAGTCATCATTGTATTCCTCAATCGGCGGTAGACCGACAGATTGTGGTGTATCCCGAAGCCGCCAGAACAGGTAGATGGAGCCGAATGCCGCTACGGCGCCGGGAATGAAGAAGGCATACTGCCAACCGCCAAAGTGGATCACTGCCCACGCGGCGAGCATGCCAGCTATGCCGCCTCCGACGTTGTGTGAGGTATTCCAGATACTGAACATCAGGCCGCGTTCTCGCTCACTAAACCAGTGTCCCATGCTGCGGCCGCAGGGAGGCCAGCCCATTCCCTGGAAAAATCCATTCAGTGACCAGAGCAGCAGGTGCAGCTGGAAATCATTCGCGCTGCCAAACAGGAAGTTGCACACCGCGGTGAGCATAAGACCAAAGGCCATGAATTTACGGGCATCACTCCGATCCGACATAACTCCCATGAGAAACTTGCCTACGCCATAGGAAATCGCGGTGATCGCCAGGATGCTTCCAATCATAGAGTGGGTGTAGCCAAGCCCCACCTCCAGCTCCTTGGAGACCACCGAGAGGTTATTGCGCACCAGGTAAAAAGTTGCATATCCCAGGAAGGTCGACTCCATCACCCGCCAGCGAAAACGCGGGTAGAGGCGTTTGACCTCGTTCTCAGGCAGCCGTTCAATGTGTTTGGCCGCAGAGAAAAAGTTTCTAATTTTTGAGATCATGATGTTCGCTTTGTCCTGATTCCTTTGCTGATTTCTATTGCCTACTTTCTATTCTCTAATCAGCTCACTGTTTGACGATCCCGGAGGATAGCGTCAACCACTTCGGTAAAGCCGGCACCGGCCTCTGACTGCGTGATCGTTGCCGGAGGTGATGTCATCTGCGGCAGGAACTGGTGCACGTTGGCCACCCCGAATGAGTGCTTAAAGTAAGCAAACATCGGCTCGTCGTTAGGGGAGTCGCCACAGAAGGCAAAGGTATCATTCTCTTCACCCAGCGAGACACCGAAGACGTCCTGGGTGTATTGTTTTGCCATGGTCAGCTTGTCGAAGTCACCGAACCAGCCGTTGACGTGGATGGAGCTGATCTTGGCCGTGGCTCCATGTGCTTCAAAAATGCGCACGATTTCAGCGACATCGTCCTCAGTCAGTGGTTTGACATCTTCACAGAAATCAATGGCCAGGTCGTATTCACGATAAGGCTGGTCAGACGCAATACCAGATCCGGGCACCTTGGTAAGAACTTCCTCGCGGATCTGTTCCAAGCGTTTTCTGAAGCCGGCGCGGGCGGCCTCGTCATAGCGAAACACACGCTGCAAACCTTGCTCGGTCATGCGCATGTAGAGTCCCCCATTCTCACCAATGACTCCGTCAACAGGCCACATGCGCGCGATATGATCACACCAGCCGGCAGGCCTTCCCGTAACCGGCACAACCACCAGGCCCGCATCGTGGGCACGCCAAAGGGCGTCGTAGGCTTGCTGGGTAATTTTCCCCTCGGTCGAGATCGTATCATCTATATCGGTGAAGAGGCAGCGGACGTTTTTGAAAGTAGGTGAGCTAGATTGCATCGTGTTACTCATGTGTGTTTTGTTGCGAGTGCTGATATTGGCAAAGCCGGTCACCCCCTTCTTACCTGAAGAGTATCTCTGCAATTTATGACATCCCTGCATTAGCTGCACTCAAAGCATGGGACAATGATAGATTTATGCGCCGGCGGAAAAAATCCTCTATACGGTTGGCGTTTGGCTGTTGGCCGCAGTCATTTCGTGCAAAACTTTGATCATATCCTCTATTTGCAAACTGCGCTGTGCTCGCTAAGCTCCGCCACCGATATCATGAAATCAAGCAAACCACTTTCCTCCTTTTTCTTCTCATGCTCGCTGGCGTTGCTCACGCTAGCCCCACTAGCAGAGGCTGCCGATCAACAACCACAAGATGATGGCAAGCAGGGTGGCTCACCCAATCTCGAGACAGGCTTTGCCAACCCCGCACCCGAGTATGGTCCGCGCACCTGGTGGCATTGGCTTAATGACAATATCACGATCGATGGCATCACCAAGGACTTGGAAGCCATGAAAAATTTGGGCTACAAGGGAGCACACATGGTGAACCTACCCCAGGGCGGTCCTCCGGAAACCCACGGCGATGATGTCTTCGGCACGCCACAGTGGTACACCAAAGTAGATCACGCTGTGAAAGAGGCTCAACGACTAGGTCTTGAGCTTAGCTTCGGAAGTTGTGTCGGCTGGGTCGCGGGTGGCCCATGGGTTCCTGCAGAGCTCTCCATGCAGGACATCGTCTGGCGCCACCACTTCGTGGATGGCAACAACAGCACACCCATTCAGCTTCCTCAGCCGACCAAAAACCGAGGATTTTATCGTGAGGTCGCGGTCCTTGCCTACCCCACCCTGCCTGGCGAGGCCCAAGGCTTGGCTTCCTTGAATGTGAAGGTGAGCTCGGAGCTCCAGGGTATCGACTGGTCAGCTGCGGTCGATGGCAATGTGGATACCTTTGTTGAGCTACCACGCTGGAAAGCGGAAGAGAAAAGCCGCACTTTGGTATTTGAATTTCCCGAGCCCATCGACGTTCGTTCGCTCAGCATGCAAATGCAGGAAGACAGCACAATGCGAGTCTTGAAGCTACACAGTAGTGATGACGGCCAGCAATGGCGGCAATTAATCGCTCATACCCGCTGGCACAATCACTTTGACCCCGCCCGCGAGGAATTGATTGAAGGCTTTCCCGAGCGCAAAGCGCGTTTTGTCAAACTTGAGCTCATGGCACCCAATCCCAAGGTCGGCATGAAGCTCTATGAGGTGAACTTCCTCTCGTCCCGCCTCAACCAAATTCGTACCAAAGCCGGGCGGCAGCGCACCCAGCCGACTATATCGAATCAAACACGGCAGGTCGTGCCCGCAGACCAGATTATCAACGCCAATCAAATCCTCGACCTCACCGATCACCTCAAGCCGGACGGCACGCTGGATTACACCCTGCCTGATGGAAAGTGGACGATTCTTCGCTTTGGCCATACCTCTAACGGCAATGAAATCCACCCGGCAGCAGAGCACAACAAGGGCTTGGAAACCGACAAGATGAGCGTTGAAGCTCTCAAATTCCATATGGAACAGGGTGTGGTGAAGAAGACCCTTGAACGCATGGGCCCTCTCGCTGGCAAGGTGTTAACAGAAATGAACATCGATAGCTGGGAAGCCGGCTGCCAAACGTGGACCGCCAAATTTCCAGAAGAATTTCAAGAGCGGCGCGGTTATGACATGCGCAAGTGGTTGGTAGCACTGTCTGGTCGTTTTGTGGGAAGTGTGGATCAGACCGAGCGCTTTCTTTGGGATTACCGGCGCACCATCGGCGACTTGATTGCTTATAATTTCTACGGTGCCTTTCGAGAATACATCAAACCCTACGGCCTGAAACTCTCAGCCGAGGCCCCTGGTATTGGCATCCCTATTCAGTGTGACCAAATTCAGGTGCAAGGCCAGATGGACATCCCCCAAGGTGAGTTCTGGCTGGGGCCGAAGAAAGACCCCCGCTTCCCACAGTGGCCAGGCGGACAGGACAACACCAAGGAGGCCGCTGTAGCCGCCCACGTCTATGGCAAAAAGATCGTATCCTGTGAGGCCTTTACCTCCTTTGGTCATCATGACGGATTTACCCAATATCCTTATACCCTGAAACCAGTAGGCGACCGCCAGTTCTGCAAGGGTATGAATGAGATAGTATTTCACTGCTACGCGCACCAGCCAGATGATCGTGAGCCCGGCATGACGCTTGGCCAATTTGGTGTGCATATGCAGCGCAGTGTCACCTGGTGGGACCAGGCACGCGATTGGATCACCTACCTCAGGCGTTGTCAGTTCATGCTGCGCCAAGGACGCTTCTTTGCCGATGTCTGTTATTATTACGGTGAGGATGTGCCGGGCAGTGCATGGTATTTCGCACCCGGTGCTCTGGACCCACGCAAGAGGATGCTGCCAGTTCTCCCCAAGGGTTATGACTACGATGTCTGTAACCGGGAAATCCTCGATCAGATGAGCGTGGAAGACGGCATGGTCGTCTTGCCCAGTGGCATGCGCTACGCCTATTTGGTTCTTCCGGAGCACGCCCGCTACACGCCAGCTGCATTGGAAAAGGTTTATGAGCTGGTGAGCGCGGGTGCTACGGTGATCGGACCCCGCCCGTCACGCTCGCCATCACTGAACAATTTCCCCAGTGCGGATCAACAGATCGAAGCACTTGCGGCAAAAATCTGGCCACAAAAACCTGGAGCAGGTGAGCGCAAGGTAGGCAAAGGACGGCTCATCACCGGCAAGAGCTTCGAGCAGATCCTCGCAGCAGATGGTCTACAACCAGATTTTGTAGCCTCACTTCCTGGCCAAGAAACAGAGGCAGAGCAGCGTAAGATCAGCGATGACTTCGCCATCTCCAAAAAACAAATCCGTTATATCCACCGCAAGGTTGAAGGCGGCGATGCATACTTCATCGCCAGCCAGTCAGAGGAAACGGAAGAGGCCGCTTTACGCTTCCGCATCACGGGCAAAACCCCGGAGCTCTGGGACCCTTCCACCGGAGAGCGCACGACCCTCACGAACTACAGTGATGACGGCACGGCTATCACCCTCACGCTAAAGGTAGAGCCCTACGGCTCACGCTTTGTCTTGTTCCGTGAAGCAGCTAGCAAAAATGTCATCAGCCAACTTTCCAAGGACGGGCAGCCAATCAACCTGGATGGTAACGGTCATGAATTCACCGTTTGGGAAAACGGCAGCTACGCAGCTGAAATCACCGGCGGCCGTAAGGTGCAAGCAAGCGTCACCGATATCCCTGCACCAGAAACCGTGCCACAAGGCTGGATGGTCAGCTTCCAAAAAGAACGTGGAGCGCCAGAAGGTCAGGTCGCTTTTGACAAACTAGTCTCATGGACGACTCGCCCTGAAGAGGGCATCAAGTATTTCTCAAGGCTCAAAGAAGGCCAGCGCGTTTACCTCGATCTCGGGCAGGTCAACCATGTCGCCGAGCTGTTCGTGAATGACAAACCCGTGGGCATTTTGTGGAAGCCACCATACCGCGCGGACATCACCGATGTAGCCAAGCCAGGTGCTAACAAGGTGACCATCGAGATCACCAATGTCTGGAAGAACCGATTGATCAAGGATGCCACACTTCCACAGGACCAGAGAGTCACCTGGTGTTTCTACCCCTTCTACCGCAACGAGCCCGATGCCTCTCTGATGGAGTCAGGCCTACTAGGGCCGGTCCGCTTGCAAAATGCCACGAGGATTCCTCTCCACTAAGGAGCCTAAGAGCATAAAAAAAGACCTAAAAAAAGCGGCCTGACTTACGAGTCAGGCCGCTTTTTTGTGAGTAAAATAAAACGCTCTCTAATTACTTCTTAAGAGCATCCCTAATCTCTTCGAGCAAAACTTCCTGCTTGGGTGGAGCTGCTGGAGCCGCTGCTTCCTTTTTCTCAAAGGCTGCAATAAACTTCTTCACCACGATGAAAACCACAAAGGCGAGCATCACAAAAGCGATGAAGTCATTGAGGAATTCGCCATAGGCGATGACTACTTCTTCGACCGCTGGAGTCACGACCTTGTCGCCCTCTTTGACTTCTGCCACGCCTGCTTTGAGCACGTATTTCATATCGGCAAAATCAACATCACCAAGTAGCAGACCAAGTGGTGGCATCACTACTTTAGCCACGAAGGTTTTTACTACCGTGGCAAATGCTCCACCGAGGATAAATCCTACGGCCATATCTACGAGGTTGCCCTTGAAGGCAAATTCTTTGAATTCTTTTAACATGTTATATTTGGTTGGGTTGGCGGGGGATATCGGGGGGATATGCTTAAAATAAGCAATGGTTACACTCTATCCAATCTGGACCCGGAAGACAACGGAATTCGGGGGAATGGGTGCCGCCGATCTAATTCTGCCTAATGGGCCAAACGAGCGGCACAGGACGAATATAATCCCGCACTTGCCAGAGGCGGGAAATCTATTACATTGCCCCACTTACCTGCTTGTCATTATTCATCCAGCACACCGCCCTACCAATCTATGTCCATCCTGATGCCTCTCTTTGTGATCTTTGTTGTTATTGTCATCTTTAACATCATCATCTTTGTCCACGAACTCGGCCACTTCCTTGCCGCCCGCTGGCGTGGGCTTGCAGTGGAGCGTTTTCAGATCTGGTTCGGCAAACCCATCTGGAGCAAAACCTACAACGGTGTGCAATACGGCCTTGGCTGGATTCCCTTCGGTGGTTTTGTGGCATTACCGCAAATGGCAACGATGGAAAAAATCGAGGGTGAAAACACCACCGATGCACCGCTGCCCCCTGCCAAGCCTCTTGATAAAATCATCGTCGCCTTCGCCGGCCCCCTTTTCTCCTTCATCTTAGCTGTCATCACGGCTTTTGCTGTCTGGGGTGTAGGTAAGCCAAGCTACAAGATGAATAGTGTAACGGTAGGCTACATCATGCCAGACAAGCCGGCAGCCGAGGCTAAACCCGCCTTCCAAGAGGGTGACCAGATTTTAGCTGTGAATGGTATCGAGGTGGACCGTTGGAGAGGCGACACGGACACAGGCATTAGTGAAAACATCATGCTCAGTGAGGGCCAGACTATTGAGTTCACTGTAAAGCGTGAGGGTTTATCAGAACCAATCATCGTCAAATCCGGCTATCACATTCCCGACACTGCATGGTTTGACCGCAGAGCGATGCGCCAAGTTGGCATTATGATGGGCTACCGCACCTTGGTGGGAGAACTCATCGAGCACAGCCCAGCTCAACGTGCAGGTCTGCAAGCAGGAGATGAAATCCTGACGGTCAATGGCAAAAAGGCCCACACTTATCAGCACATCGTTGATGCAGAGCTCTCTGGAGAACCAGCTACCATCGTCATCCTGCGTGATGGCAAGCAGCAGACTTTCTCGATCACCGCCAGCAAGCCAATCAGTCCAGAAGGTAGTGAGCCGACCTTCGGCATCATGCCAGGCCCTGACCCCGAGCTGGTAACCTCCACCATCACCCACCCCACCGCGTGGGAGCAGATCGAGCATAGTGTTGGCATCATGTACACCACCATCACCAAGGTGGTCTCGAGCCAATCTGATGTTGGCGTGCAGCACCTCGCCGGCCCTATCGGCATCGGCAAAGGTTACTACCAGATGCTCACTTCTCCTGATGGTTGGAAAATGGCCCTCAGCTTCACGGTGCTTTTCAATATCAACCTCGCCATTCTCAACATGCTTCCTTTCCCCGTACTTGATGGAGGTCACATTACTTTATCCATCCTGGAGATCATTGCTCGACGCCCTGTTCAGCCACGCGTGTTAGAATTTGTGCAAACCGCTTTTGTGCTGATGATCATGGGTCTGTTTCTCTTCATCACTTCGAAGGATGTTGGCTCATTTTTCACCAGTAGCGAGGAGGCCAAAACGCCGGTCTTTGAAGAACCTGCGAAGTCAGGCGGCTAGCTTTAGCTCCACTTATTAGCTGAGTGCTGTCTGCCTGACCGCCTCATAAAGCACGATGCCCACCGTCGTTGCCAGATTCAAGCTTCGCGTTGAGCCTGCTTGCATCGGAATGGTCAGGCACTGCTCAGCATTGCTCTCTAGCATGCTTTCTGGGAGCCCTCTGGTCTCTGGACCAAAGACGATATAATCGCCGTCCTTAAATTCAACATCCCAATAGGCTTGGTCCGTTTTTGTGGTCAGTAAATAGACTCCTGCATCTGCTGCCACCGAGTCCGTAAAGGCTTCCCAGTTTTCCCATAGACACAGATCGACATCTTTCCAGTAGTCGAGCCCTGCACGTTTCACCTGGCGGTCATCAATCGAAAAACCCAAGGGCTTAATCAAATGCAGTCTTGCTCCGGTGGCCAAGCATAACCTGCCTGCCGCACCAGTATTGTGTGGAATTTCAGGGTTCACCAAAACAACATTTAGCATGCTCATGGCATAACCCGATCATGCTCTAGCCCGCAACCGTAATCCTCTCCTTCCGCGGGCGCCCAATAAGTTCGTATTTCTTATGCTGACAAGCGTGGGAAAAAATGGTAAGGATGTACTAATCTTTCCTGAATTTCGTTATGAAAAGAATCTTAATTGCTACATGTGTTGGTGCCGTTGTCGCATTTTTATGGGGTTTTGCTTCATGGGAGTTACTCCCTTGGCACCAGATGGGTACCTTTGAAGACGACGCAGCGCTCTCTGAAGCGATCGTAGAAAATACCCCGGAGCATGGCATCTATATGCTTCCCAGACGCGGAGCGAAGGGCCTCGATGCACAAGCCATCACCGAAGGACCATTAGTCTACGCTGTCATTCGGCCCGGTTCGCTCGATCAACCTTGGCTACTCAGCAATCACTTGGTGCGGTCTTTTTTCATTCAGTTTCTCAGCTCGCTGATTCTCGCAACTACGGTTTATAAAATTAAGGCCACACGTTTTGTTTCTCGGGCATCTGTTGGAATTGTCATGGGTTTATTTACCGGCGTGAGCTCTACACTTCCTTTTTGGAACTGGTTTGAGCTGCCAACCTCCCGTGTTTTAGTGCATATTCTCGACCCTTTTATCTGCTGGACGCTTGCTGGGCTATGCATCGCAGCCCTACTCAAGCCTCCTGGGCCACGTAAAATATTCACCTAGAACGCGTCACTGGCTCGTTCTTATTTTGTGATTTTTATCTCTTTGAGTACAAGCTCTGGGCTTGCACCTCGCGGAAAGTGATAGCAAACTACGTCTGCCAATTCCCTACTCACATGGAAGACAGTCACGACATACCGCGCCACATTGCCATCATCATGGATGGTAACGGACGCTGGGCTAATGCACGCGGCCTGCCACGTGTAGAAGGTCACCGAGCGGGCGCCAAATCCGTGAAGTCGGCCGTAGAAACATGCCAGCAGCTAGGCGTTGAATACCTCACACTGTACGCCTTTTCTTCTGAAAATTGGAAACGTCCCAAGAAAGAGGTCGATGCTCTGATGAATTTATTGGAGAAGTTTCTGCGTGAAAAACTTCCCGATATGCTGAAGCAAAATGTTCGCTTCCACAGTATCGGCCGCCATGACCTGCTCCCCGAGAAATGCCGCAGGCAGATTGAACAAGCTTCTGCTGATACGCAAAACAACACCGGACTCAATCTCATCCTCGCGCTCTCCTATGGGTCGCGTGAGGAAATCACCGATGCGGCGCGCGCCATCGCAACAAAAGCTGCCGCCGGCGAGATCGACCCAGCTGATATTGATAACGAGCTTTTTGCCAACCACCTTTACACTTCTCAATTCCCTGATCCTGACCTTCTCATCAGGACATCCGGCGAACTCCGCATCTCCAATTTTCTACTCTGGCAAATTTCATATTCGGAAATTGTCATCAGCACAAAAAACTGGCCTGACTTCCGAGATGCTGATCTCAGAGCGGCCGTTGAAGAGTATACCCGCCGCCATCGTCGATTTGGCACTGTCTAATATTTCACTCCCTTACTTGTGTCCGAGACCTCAGCAGAACAAACCATCCTCTTGGTTGATTCAGATATCGACTATCTAGAATGGGCTACCAAGCACCTCGATGCCGCAGGCCTGCGCATTTTACGATGTGACCATGCCGAGAAGGCTGCCAAGGTCTGTGACACGACCGATGTTGACCTCGTCATCGCAGACATTCCTCTGCAGCCCTTCGACGGCCTTGTGCTGCTGCGCCGAATACGAGCCGCACATCCTGGTATTTTAGTTATCCTCACAGACGGGTTCCCCACCACCTCCCAGGTAATCGAGGCAACCCAACAAGGCGCCCAAGATATTCTGAAAAAAGAAGCTCTTACCTTTGAGCTTAGACCGGTTGTGGAAAACGCCCTGCGTGAACTCGATCAGCGACGAGCCGCGATCGATACAAAGTCGTCACTTAATAACCCTCAGGGCAAAGTAAAAATCATCGGCAATTCACGGGCACTTCAAGATGTCTTCAAAATTGTCGGCCGTGTCGCACGGACTGATGCACCTGTGCTAGTATCAGGAGAGAGTGGCACAGGCAAAGAACTCGTTGCCAATGCTATCCATGAATACTCACCACGGGCTAAAAACGAGGTCATCGCAATTAACTGCGGAGCCATTCCTGAAAACCTGCTAGAAAGTGAGCTGTTTGGTCATGAAAAAGGCTCCTTCACTGGGGCAATCAACCGCCGTGCAGGCCTCTTCGAGCAATGCGATGGAGGCACTCTTTTCCTCGATGAAATTGGTGATATGCCATCTTCTGTACAGGTCAAGTTACTGCGGGTATTACAGGACGGAACCTTCACCCGAGTAGGTAGTAACGAGCTCCAAAAATCCGATGTGCGCATCGTTGCTGCGACCAATAAAAATCTAGCCGAAGAAGTGTCCAAAGGTAATTTCCGTGAAGACCTCTTCTACCGATTAAATGTGGTCGAGATTCATCTGCCACCACTACGGGCGAGGACAGATGACATCCCATTACTGGCTGATCACTTCTTACGCATTACCATCAAACGTAACAACATTCCGCCGATGAGGCTGAGCGCCGAGGCCATGGACCACCTCAAAAATCACCGTTGGCCGGGTAACGTCAGAGAACTCGAAAACACCATCGCTCGTGCCTGCGCGCTCGCAAGCAATGAGGTATTGCTGCCTTCTGACATTGAGTTCACCAAGACATTTGGTGATTCAGAAAAAGACGAGCAAGATCCAATAGTGACTGCTCTCAAGCAGCTCTCTCAGGCGACTCCGGAGGGCAAGGATCCTGCCGAGTGGGTTGCCGAGCAGCTAGACGCTCTTGCTCATCAAGAGGGCTAAGCCTAGCCAGTAAGAGCTTACTTTTTCTTTGACCGGTCAGGCACAGGGTACGCTGGCATCTGGTGAGCTTTGCCCCCGGAGATGAAATCAGCGGGGGTACAATTCTTACGGTATTGCCCAGTTTTGTAGAAGCTTGGTTTGTATCCGGCTGGCAAGCTCGCATCCGCCTTATCTGGCACAGGGAGTCCTAGGCGCTCATGGGCGGCGTTAACAAGCAGCAGACGTAGATTGTCATCAAGAAGATCAATGCCAGCTCCCATCGTGCTGGTCAGAACCTTGCTCGTCTTGCCATTAGGCCATGTAAACTCGCGCGTCCAAACCACGGGCTGGGCAGGCTTGTTCTTCGCATCAATATCTTTTGAATCAGGCTTCAGTGTTTCTGTAACATAGCCGCGCACGAGAATCGTGGATGGCTCCTTGGGCTTGGCACCATAAACATCGGAAGTCACAAAAATCTCACCCACGCCCTTCATAATAGGATGATTCTGCTGCCCCGCTTCTACGCGTGCCCGGCAACCCTCATACGCGTGGTGGCCGTGGTGGTTGACCCAAGTCTCACCTAGGACCTCTCTGCCAAAGCCTCCCTTCCAGTCGGGCCCTTTGTGATTAAAGCTATATCGAGCATACTTTGCATTGTTGGGAATTTTGAAAGCATGTGTGGTAGTACGCAGCGCCATTACTGCTGCACCTCTTTCCATGGCCGCCTGGAACTTAGCCATGGCCTCATCAGGCCAATTGCGAAAACGTATATTCAAGAACACCATGTCCGCGCTTTCAAGGGCTTGCGGGTGACTGAGTGATGTTTGTTTGTTCGGATCCACTGTCTTGCCGTCATCGGCCAAAGAGAAAAGCACGGTGCACTTGAAGCCGTGCCGCGCAAGAACCTCAGCCATCATAGGCATGGCTTCTTCGGAGCGGTATTCCTCATCACCGGCAATCAGCACGATGTGTTTGCCATTGGCTTCTCCCTGCGGGTAAAAAATAAGATGGTCAGCGTGGAT
>JAACFN010000207.1 GCA_009937455.1 Verrucomicrobiaceae bacterium
AATCCATTGTTAGATGGTGGTGAGCAGTCCCTTGATCGGGAGGCGATTTACTTTCACTACCCACATTACCACCACATCAATACCATGGGGCCTGCCGGTGCCGTGCGTGCTGGTGACTATAAACTCATCGAGGTTTTTGAAACAGGCAAAGTAGAGCTCTACAATCTACGTGAGGACATCGGTGAGAGCAAAAATCTTGCTCAGCAAAACCCCCAGCTTACCGCCAAGCTGACAAAAATGCTGCACGACTGGCGCAAGCAATCAGGTGCCCTCATGACCACGCCTAACCCTGAGTATGTGAAAGCAAAAGATTGGCGCAATAAGCACTAGAATGGGGCCTTGTGGATAGCTTAGCAGCCAGAGGTTGACTTTAGAAAGGGCCGGACCAGCTGCTTTTGTGGCAGTCATTTTGTGTAAAAATAGAGTCATTTCGTGCATTTATATATCGCTTGCAGTGTGACATAGTTTGCCACCCATTTACACTGAATCACCATGTTGCCTACCTATTTCCGCCGACGCTCAAGATTGATTGCAATGCTCAGCTTGATGAGCTGTAGCGCCTTTGCCGCCAATGACGCTGAGCTAAACAGCTTGCGCTGTGAATACCACAACAACCCACTCGGTATTGATATCACCGAGCCACGGCTAAGCTGGGTCTCTCAGAGCGAGAAACGCGGCTGGAAGCAAAGCGCCTATCAGATCCTCGTCGCCTCCAGCCAAAAGGCTCTCGATGCCGATCGTGGAGACCTCTGGGATAGTGGTAAAGTCGAGGCGCAGCAGTCTATTCAAATTCCCTACGCGGGTAAGCCTCTCCTTTCTCACGCTCAATGTTTCTGGAAGGTCAAAGTCTGGGATCAAAACGGAGCCGCTTCACCGTGGAGCCAGACCGCCACCTGGTCGATGGGTCTGCTCAATGAAACAGATTGGCAGGCGCAGTGGATTGGTCATGACAAGGCTGTTAAGATCACTCCTAATCGTGACGCCGAGCTTGCTGGCAAGGGACACAAAATCACCATCACCAAAGCCCTCTACGGCATCAAGGGCAACTCTAAGAAGCAAGTCGACATCAAAGAAAAACTCCAAGCCCACGTCGATGCCGGCAACTTGAGTTTGAAAGTCACCAATGAATTCGCAGGCAAAGACCCCGCCTTTGAGGAGAAAAAAGTGCTCGAGGCGCAATGGCTCGTTGATGATTGGAAAAGTGGATCTGTCACCGCAGAGAATTCAGTTTGTGACCTCACCATCGGTCGCCCAAAACAGTATCTGCCTGCTCCCTACCTAAGGAAAGAATTCACGGTCGCCACCGGAGTGAAGCGAGCGATCATTTACGCCACTGCCCAGGGGGTTTATGAGCTCAGCCTCAACGGCCAGCGTGTCAGTAATGACGTCTTCATGCCCGGCTGGACGGACTACAAACAGCGCATCTACTACACAGCCTATGATGTCACCGACCTGCTCAAAGAAGGGCCCAATGCCATCGGCGCGATTCTTGGCGACGGCTGGTTCCGAGGTAATATCAGCTGTGTCGGTCAGAACAAATACGGCAACAAACTCCGCTTCAAAGCTCAGCTGCACATCGATTACGATAACGGTCAAAGCAAAATCCTCACAACGGATTCGGACTGGAAGGCCTCCTACGGGCCGATCCTCGAGTCCGACATGCAGGCGGGTGAAGTCTACGATGCTCGCCTTGAAATGCCCGGTTGGAACCAAGCTGGTTTTGACCAAAGCAGCTGGTCACCCATCGTCACAGGCTCCTCAATCAAGCCCCTTCTCCAAGCCTACCCCGGGGTCCCTGTGCGCGCGGTCAAAGAGTTACCAGCAGTCAAAGTAACCGAGCCAACACCCGGAACCTACGTCTTTGATCTCGGCCAGAATTTCTCAGGCTGGGCACGCTTGAAGGTCAACGGCCAAGCTGGAGATGAGGTCACCATGATCTTTGCTGAGATGCTTAAGGACGATGGCAGCGCCTACACCATCAACCTGCGCTCCGCTCGTGCTGTTGACACCTATGTGCTCAAAGGTGGCGGCGAGGAAGTATGGGAGCCGCGCTTCACCTTCCACGGTTTCCGCTATGTGCAAGTCACTGGCCTCAAAGAAAAACCGACCGCTGACGCCATCACCGGCATCGTGCTTTACTCCGACTCGCCAGAGTCCAGCTCCTTTGAATGTTCGAACCCGATGGTGAATAAAATCCAAGAGAACATCGTCTGGGGGCAGCGCTCGAACTACCTCGAAGTTCCCACCGACTGCCCGCAGCGCGATGAACGCCTCGGCTGGACCGGCGACACCCAGGTCTTTATCCGCACTGGTTGTTATAATCAGGATGTCTCCGAGTTCTTCACCAAGTGGATGGTCGACCTCATGGACACCCAAAATAGGCAAGGTCTCTTTGGCAACCAAGCCCCCGTCTTTCACGGTCACGGGGCCGCTGCATGGGCCTGTGCCGGCATCATCTGCCCGTGGACCATTTACAAAGTCTACGGCGACACCCGCATGATTGAAACTCATTACGACGCCATGGTCCGCTACATGGACGCCTGCGGCAAAGACGGACTCGGAGGTAGAAAAGCGCACACCTGGGGTGACTGGCTTGCCCCGGCCGGCCGGCCACCGACAGCCCTTATCTCAGCCGCTTACCATGCCTACACCACCAGCCTGATGGCGGAGATGGCGGTGGCCCTCGGCAAGATAGACGATGCCACCAAATACAACAAACAGTTCCAAGACATCCGTGCCCACTTCCAGAAGACCTTTGTCAAAGCCGATGGTAAGATCGAGAGTGAGCTCCAGACCGCCTACTGCATGGCGCTTTCCTTTGACCTGCTCACCGCCGCCCAGCGCAAGCAAGCCGAGGCACACCT
>JAACFN010000028.1 GCA_009937455.1 Verrucomicrobiaceae bacterium
TGGAAAATCTTTTTCCGCAACAAAGGGCAAGTCTACCTCCAGCTCGCCATTCTTATTTGTTTCCCTCTTCTTGTAACCCTATTTCACGAAAGAGGTAATGAAAACATTAAGCGGTTCTCCGATCGCTATGAGGGAACCATACGTCAAATCCAAGAACACTCTATGGTCGAAAAAAGCTACCTCAGTGTGGGTTCAGCCGTTTCTGGCATTGTCATGTTCCAGGTTATTCTGCTCTCATTGATGGGGTCCAATAACGCAGCGAGAGAGATCGCAGGAGAACGCCTGATTTATGAAAAAGAAAAATTTGGCGGCATACGCCCAGCTGCCTACTTGGGTAGTAAAGTCGCCTTTCTTGGAAGTCTCATTCTTATCCAATCTCTCTGGATGGCCATCTTTGTACAGCAATTCTGGAAATTTCCAGACGGCAGTGATACCGGATTTATCGACCATGCCGCTTTCCTCATTCTCATCAATGCCGCCATGACCTTTGTCTGTTTAGGTATTTCATCCCTGATGAAAACAGCAGAACAGTCCTCGTTATTGTCAGTGTATCTTGTTGGTTTTCAATTACCGCTCTCAGGTGCCATCCTCGCCCTGCCTGAAAATATAGAGTCCGTGACTCGCCCTTTCATCTCTGCCTATTGGGCATGGTCGGGAAGCATTGAATCGATGAATCCCAGTTATCGCAATGCTATTGATACGGTAACAGAGACCTCATTTGAATCCGTTAGCGTATGCCAATACCTCTTGATCATTCATGTTTGCGTTGGCATTAGCGCGGCCTACATTGGCTTACGTCGCCATCAGTGGGATTAGCTCACTACAGATTGATTATTTTAACAGTATCCAAGCCACCCCATCTCAATCAACATTAGCCATGCCAAGAAGATCGTCATCCAAAAGTAAGAAAAAAAGTCAGCTTGCTCTCTATGCCTTAGCATTTGTGTTAACCATCATCATGCTTTCTATCGGCAAATCCTTTCTTAATCAACAAGCTCAGCATTTTACTGATCTGAACGAGATGCCTCTTGCTGACCTCAAAGAAAGCGGCACCAGCCTCAGTGGTAATGAGTATCGTATTAGCGGAGAAATCGCAGATAGAATGATTTTAGCCAACAATCGGGGTCTGCTTGTCAGCATCAAGTCAGAAACAGCTCAGGGAAAAGCGGGTTTAATCCCCTTACATATTCCTCCTGGAGTTAATCAAATCAACCTCGAACGGGGTCACAACTACACCTTCAAAGTCGAAGTTAACCGTGAGGGCTTACCTGTTGCCCAAGGCATCAAGGCAGACTGACAAATAGAATGAAGCCACTTGCTCATCTGCCAAACCAACAAGCACCCAATCATCACACTCTTCCAATAACTATGAGATTTCTAGCAATCCTCATCACTCTCACTGTTCCCATCAGCGCGCAGGTGTATAGCCCCAATAACGGAGATGGCAACAGCACAGCCGATGAGCCTGACAATCGCGCATCCGCCACCGTTGAGAAAAAAAATACATCTGCCTCAGTTTATGGGAATGAGTTGCCCTTTGTTGACCCTACTCAAGAAACCATCACCATCATGGGACACACCTTCGGCCTAGGAGATAATAGGCTCGGAGGAATGTTTGAGTCATATCTGGCAGACTCACCCAACACATCAGAAGACGCACTCGAATACCGCGCTACCATCGATTCCATTCTTAAGGCTGTATCTCCTTATACCAAAAATGTTTCCGTTTCGCAAAAAATCAGGGACGGCTTTTCTCTTTTACCGAGAGCAGCCACTTACTCAGGAGATGGCCGCATCTGCGACTCCTTATCAAACGCCATTTATGCAGCAATGTTATCCAAGGGCACTGTCAAAAACTCAAAACAATACATTGCCGATTTAGAAAAAGAAAAAAAGCGCATCATCGCCAAAGCTGAATGGATGAGGCGATCAGGCAGCACCGCTCTTTCTAGCAACACCAAATTAAGAATCGGTCTACCGAGGCGCCAAAATGGCGATGCAAAACAAGCCCCATTGCACACGGAATCATACAGGATTAAGGAAATGCAAAGGCGCATTCTAGAAATCGAAGCCCTCAAAAAAACGCACCAGGGAAAAAGTGAATTAAACATGCTACAGGCAAGAATTGAGTATCAAGCACTACTGGCTCAGCTGTTTATCCAACGACGTTTTGAACACGTCATCATCGGCACCCGTTTTTATAACCTCATTTTTCAAGATGGAGGCTCAAAGATGCATCTCAAGAAAGGTTCTAGTGTTGACAAATTTTTCGCCGAAGGGCTGGGAGTAGAACCTACGGTAACAGGTCTAGACTCCGCAGCTAATGAAGCCATGCGCAAGGCCAAGTCGCTTGTCAAAGGGTTCCAGAATCATCTTGAATACAATGAACTACACAGCGCATCCAAGCGGCTCACCGAGGCATATGCCATCGGAGAATTTTTACCAGTGCTACAAACCGTGCCAGCACCAGAGCGCCGCATCGTTCTAGAATATGTCCGCAGCGGAAATGACTTAATCAAAGCCATGGATGTGCGTGACTACACACAAGCTAAAATCATACTTGAAGCGCTCAAAAAAAGATCCTCTGATTTTGACTCAACTAAAGCAGAGGGTGCTATCGCGGCATTCACACGCGCTTCCAATGGGCATATTCGCTCTGCCCAAATTGCCATGATTAATGGTGACCAAGAAAGCTTCCAAGAGGAGCTTAAAAAAGCCACTCAAGTCTGGCCGACCAATCCCAAGCTCGATGAAATCGACAAACGACTCGATAGCCTGCTCGAGGATAGCGACATGGCCAAAACCTTGGCCGATGACTTTGACCGACTTCTCAGTGAGGATAACTTCAGGGAGATTTTTGATCGTCGCTTTGAATTTGTCCCCGTTGTCAAAGACGATATTAGTCGTAAGGATGCCATTGAACAAATTGTCAGGAATATCACCCGCATTGACGGCACCATTAGCTTAGCTGACGTCTCTTCACAAAACGGCAACAACTTTGCAGCATGGGAGGCACTTGCAGAGCTAAGAGATGAATTCCCCAAAGATCCTGAATTACTGCAAAGACTCGAAAAACTATCCTCCAAGGTTGCTGATTTTACCGTCGCCCTCAACCGTGCCAAAGATTTTGAAGACAACGACCTCAATCCACAAACCGGTTCAGCACTGAGCTGGTATATGCAGGCAAAGTCGATCTACCCGAATAGCAAGCACGCCCAAGACGGCATCGATCGCCTGTCCAAACGCATCATGCCAGATCAGCTTGAGCCAGCACCGGCGGAAACTCCTTCCGGAAACCCATTCGATGAGGACACGCCCGTCAAATGATGCTGGTTACATCAACTTAACATGCTTGTTAAATCGACTTAACATGCCCTTATTCCGCCCTTGGTCATACTTAAGATATGCTCACTATTTTTTTGAATTGTTTGGTTGCCATCGCATCGCTCTCGGGCATGGTGTAAATCGTTATGGCTAATGCAACCAACGTTCTCGCAAATGGAATCGAAATTACCGGCTCCATCAAATTCAGCAATGACATGGTCATTGACGGCAAAGTTGACGGTGAAATCACCTCAGATAAAGGCAAGGTCACCATTGGTGAAAATGCCTACGTTAAAGGTGACGTGAAAGCTGGCGAAGTGAAGCTCTTCGGCAGAGTCAAGGGCACCATCACATCAGAACGCTGCGAGCTCAAAACCAAATCCAAGCTCGACGGCGACATCAAAACCAAAATGCTCAGCATGGAGGAAGGCGCGGTTCTTTCAGGCCGCACTGACATCGGAGGCTAAACCAACAAGCTCCACACCCCATCAGCAAAGCCGACGTTCACGTCGGCTTTTTTGTTGGCTGTTACAGGCAAGTAACTCAGAACTGATGCCTAGCCCACCAGCTTCGGCTAACCTCATAAAGTTATCTGCACGCGCATGCTTGCATTTGCATTTAAGCCAGCAGATTCATCATTTCTTCATCACTAAGCCCCGCCATCATCGGATTGAGTTCATCACTCATTTCACCCATCGCAGCTGCCATCACATTGCGTTTTTTATCCTGTAGCCGTAATATTTTTTCCTCCACGGTGCCGCGTGAGATGAACTTATAAATTGTCGCGGGCTTGGTTTGTCCAATTCTGTGGATTCGGTCTGCCGCTTGTGCTTCCACTGCAGGGTTCCACCAAGGATCAAACAGCACCACCGTATCTGCAGCGGTCAATGTCAGACCATATCCTCCCGCCTTCAGGCTGATCAGAAAAACAGAAGGCCCATCTGACTTTTGAAATCTGTCAACGACGGCGGTCCGGTCACGCGTGCCTCCATCAAGGTAACAGTAATCAACATCTCCTTCATCGAGCTCGTGGCGAATCAGTGACAGCATTGAGGTGAACTGGCTAAACACCAAAACGCGGTGACCACCACGCCGCGCTTCGCCCAGTAACTCGAGCAAGCGAGCAAGCTTGGCGGATACATCTGAGATGCTTTCGCCACTGATTTTGTCATCAATCAAACGTAAATCACAGCAACTCTGGCGCAGTCGCAGCAGCACGGTAAGCATCTGCATTCTAGCGCCCTCCTTGCCAACACTCTTGCGCACCTGATCCATCTTCTCAACACCATGGCGTAAGATCGCTTGATAGTGGTCACGCTGCATAGGTGATGGATCACACCAGACTATACTCTCTATCTTTGGGGGCAGATCTTTGGCAACCTGAGATTTAACCCGACGCAGCATGAAAGGCTCTGTGCGCCAGCGCAGCCTTTGCAATGCCGCTCGATCTGGCAGCTCAGCTGCGCACGGGACCTCGTATCTTGTCCTGAAATCTTCCCTGCTACCTAGATAGCCGGGCATCAAAAATTGGAAAATCGACCACAAGTCACGCACACTGTTTTCCACCGGAGTTCCGGTAATGGCAACACACGCCGCATCAGGAGCTGATTGCTTCACTTTACGCGCTGCTTTAGCTGCCAAGGTATCGGGATTACGGATAGCGCTAGCCTCATCCAAGACCATAGCCGCTATCGGCAGTTTCACATAATGTGCCGCATCCCTATCGAGTAAGGCATAGCTTGTCACAATCAAATCCGCGGATGCCATCACCTCGTAATAATCCTTCCGCCGAGCGCCATGCATAATGAGCACATTAAAATCTGGGATGAACTTCTGCGCCTCATCACGCCAAGTGCCCAACAAAGTAGCAGGACATACGATCAGCACCGGCAACTCACTGGCCTGCGGGTTGTTTGTTTTCCAGAGTTTGAGAAAGGCCAGTGTCTGTAGCGTTTTACCAAGGCCCATATCGTCAGCCAAAAGCGCAGCGCCTCCATTAAGAGCGCACCGATACAACCAATCAACACCCTCCTGCTGATAGCCACGTAGCGTTTGAGCGAGCGTTGCTGGCAATTCGGGCACAAGCTCCTCATGCCTTTTTTGGTCATTACCATAATGCGCACGGAGACGTTCAAGGTAGGCAGATTGCTGCGTTGAAAAATAATACCGTCCATCTTCCTGACGCGGGTCTGTATCGAGTAAAAACCCTTTCATTACCTCGGCATCAAAATGAGAAATGACAGCTTTGCCACCCCCTGGCGTAGCCACCGTCCGACTCCCTGACTGCAGCATCTTGCGAACAGCACCTGCATCCAATACCCGGCCACCTACCTGCCACGAAAGATCACAGGCCAACCAATCATTACCCGCTCCTTGTGGCTCAATGCAGGGTATAATTCGTTCAACCCGCTGCTCAACATGCTGCAGCTTTTGATCGGTCAGCACCTGCCACTTTCGCCGTAATGCAGGCAGGACCCCAGTGAGGAAATCAATCACCTCGTCCTCGCCCCGTAATAGCATTGCCCCAGCTGCATCGAGCACCTGGAAGCCACTCTCCATAAGCCTAGAAATCGCCTGCTGTTCACACTCGGGATTACGGACGAACCACTTACCAGAATCATCAGAGGGTATCGGAAAGGAAACATCAGACCGCCTTGATGAGGCTAAAACTACTCTCTCCCCACCTGCATAAATAGCGCTCAAGCTAGCCTGCAAAGCGCGGGTTGAACCTGCTAATTTTAACTCGATGACAGGCATGCCTTCCTCAATGGTAAGCCCACCCAAATCTCCTGGCAGCTGAAACACCTCGGCTAAAACATCCAGCACTTTGACAAACCCTGTCAACTCGATCTGTAGCCAGTCACCGGCCAATAAATCCTCTGGCTTGATGATCCCCGTCAGCATCGAGTTCCACGCCTTGAATCCCTCAGCCTCATTGTCCACCGTCAAGTGACTTTGGGCAGCATCCCATTCCGCGAGGGTATGACCAAGCGTGATCAGATCCAATCCCTCTCCATTGCCTTCATCCTCCTCAGAGTTTCTCAACTTCAGCCACATCGTCTCGCCCTCTAGCTCCAGATCGAGCGCGGGGCGCAGTCTGCCTGAATCAACCCTGATCAGAGAATCTCCACAGAAGACCCGAGGGTGTCCACTGATCGCCTGATAAAATCCTGCGAGCTTCTCCTCGGGAAGCGAGATCATTGCTGCACCTGCAGACCCAACGTTCTCCATGAGCCATTGCGCCAATCGAGCATCAGCAACAACGACCGCAGCCTCCTTACAGCATTTCAGGTGCACCGCCCCCAGACCATCAGTCGGAAAACGGGGAGAAATCCTTATCTCCAAAGGCATCACCTCAGAAGCTAAGACAGCCCTTGCCTCGGCTTTACTGCTTGATGCTTTAGGCGCTTGGGCATCCTCCTCGCGCTTCTGAATGCCGGCCAGTACGACAGCAGCCGCATGCTCACACATTGCTCCCGTGGAGCGAGCCACCGCACAGCTACATAGGTTTTTAACCCTAGTCGGACTCAACACTTTGACAACGACGCGCATAGGTCGCTTGCCAGAACCTACTTGAGCTTGAAAGACATGCCCTTCATCCGTCTCTTTGCAGCTCAATGCAGTCACCTTACCCAGCCGCAGTAAGGCACGGGCATCTTTAAAAACCCGCCCTCCGGCTGCTTGACCTACCCATGGCTCGGTAATAAACATGACTTACTGCCGGCAGACTGACGAAATGTCGCCACAGTGCAATGACGCGTTTACAGATCGTGAGTTTTTTATCTTTGGTCAGCAGCAGGAATAGTGCATGTTCAAACACCTATTTCTCGATCGAAATTATCGATCATCAAGAGCCAATTATCGAAACAGAATGAAAATCATCGCCATCGCGAACCAAAAAGGAGGTGTAGGCAAAACCACAACTGCCATCAACCTCTCTGCAGGTCTCGCTCAACGCCAGCAGCGCGTATTATTGATCGATCTTGACCCTCAGGCGAATGCTACCAGCGGCATCGGTCATGAGGCAGATGGTGACGACAGCATGTATCATCCACTGCTTGGATCCTGTGGTATGGAGGAGAAAATCGTCCCCTCACGCCTTGCCAACCTGTCTATCATCCCCTCTGGAATGGATCTTGCTGGCGTAGAAATTGAACTCGCGCGTATGGATGACCACCTCGTGCGATTACGCAGGCTCCTTACCGACTACAAAAAGCACGACCAATTTGACTTCTGCATCCTTGATACACCACCCTCACTCGGAGTATTGATGACTTCAGCATTAGCGGCGGCAGATGAAATCCTTATTCCTCTTCAGTGTGAGTGGTTCGGCTTGGAAGGGCTTGCCAAAATTGTCCAAGTGATCGAACAAATCCGAGAGGCCGGAGCCAACCCTCAACTCACCCTTGAGGGCATTATCATGACCATGTACGATGGTCGCACTAATCTCTCGCGCCAAGTGGTTGAAGAGGTTTCCACCTACTTTCCAGCACAACTTTACAACACCGTCATTCCTCGATCTATCCGTATTGGAGAGGCTCCCAGCCATGGCAAAACTATCTTCGAGCATGACCCTTCTGGCAATGCCAGCATCGCTTACGGCAATGCCGCCGATGAATTTCTAACTCGCCACAAGGTCTTTGCCCCTCCTGCTAATGTCCCTGCTGCTGATCACAACGACAACGCAACGCACAACGACAACGCAACGTTGTAAACCGCACCGTTTGGGCGCCCGCCACCGCTCATAGCACCCTCTGTCCCATTCCACCCGCCCTGTTTAAAACAGGTATTCTGTTCAAGAATTCATTCTGCTAAAAACAGCCTGCACTCGCTTCCTTTGCGTTCACCGACCTCCCCTCAATATGTCAAACACCCCCGCAGAAATCGGTAAGCGCGCCCAGCTTACCGTTCTGAAAAAAACCGCTCCAGGCTTCTTCCTCGATTCACTCGGCGAGCTAGGTAATATTCTATTGCCTTACAATGAAGTCCAAGGGCCATGTGAGGTCGGAGAAAGTGTCGATGTCTTTATCTACTGTGATTCTGAGGATCGCCCGATCGCGACCATGAAGCAGCCCAAGGCCATGCCTGGGGAGTTTGCCTGCCTAGAATGTATCTCCGCTACCAGTATCGGCTCCTTTCTTGACTGGGGCTTGGTCAAAGACCTCTTCATTCCCTTTCGAGAACAAAACAGCCGTATAGATGTTGGTAAATCTTATGTTGTTTATGTCTACGTAGACCCTCAGAGTGACCGCATTGTCGCAAGCCGGCGCATCAACCGATTCTTGAGTAAAGAGGAACCAAATTACGCGCTGAATGAGCAAGTCGATCTCATGGTTTACGCTAAAACCGACCTTGGTTATAAAGCGATCATCAACGGCCAACACACAGGTGTGCTATTTGCCAACGAAGTCTTTCGCAAGCCCGCGCCCGGTGAGCGCTTGACGGGCTATATCGCCAAACTACGTGGCGATGGCAAAATAGATCTCACCCTTCACCGCCCTGGACAGTCCACCAAGGAGAAGATTGATGATCTCGAAGCCAGAATTGAGGAGCAGCTTGCGACCCGCAACGGCTTCTGGTCACTATGTGACTCCAGCCCTGCTGAAGACATATACCAGCAGCTGGGCGTCAGTAAAAAAGCCTTCAAAAAGGCAACTGGCGCACTCTTCAAGAAGCGCAAAATCACTATTGCCAAAGACGGGATCAGATCGATTTAGATAAGCCCTCTGCCAAACCACGGCGGTGCAGGCCAATCAGAGAGGCAACCACCAGTGCGCCTCCTAACCAGATGCCGTAACCTGGTGTCTCGCCCGAAACCATAAGAGATGACTCGATGACCGCGCATACTGGCACCAGGAATCGATAACCAGCCAGCAAGTTCACTGGAAACAGGCTCGTCAGGTAGTTCCACAAGCCAAAAGAAAAAGCTGAGACAAAGGCAAGATACAGGGTGAGGAGGATTACCTTGGGTGAAAATAAGACCTGCAACTCAGGCCATGCTGACACACCGCTAAGCATGAAAAGAATACCACCTATCAATAAGCCGTAACCCGTGGCAGACCTCGGCCCCATGGTCTTCAATATTTTTTGCAAGATGATCAAAGCAAAGGCACCACTGAGCGTGCATAGGCAGAAAAGAATACCACCAAGCACGGCCTGGCCGCTTCCCGCACCTGGGCGATAAACGGCAAGTAACACCCCGGCTGCTCCCAGTAGGATAAAGCCCCACTGCTGACGACTTGGCCAAGGTGACTTCAATAATAATGGAGCTAACAGCAACCACCAAATACTGCCGGACCCGACCAACAATCCGCCCAATACAGCACTCGAAACAGCCAGCGCTGTATAGAATAAAGCATACTGTATGTACGTTTGAGCACAGGCAAATGCCAGCAACCTAACAAACGATGTGTTGCTTAGCTCCTCCAAAGGCTTTTTGGCAAGCATCAGCAGAGCAGCCCCACCAATCATAAATCTCACCCCAGCGAGGACAAACCGGTTCGCCATCGAAGGCTCTATCCCTGCACTGTGCCAGTCCGCGTAAATCGCTTTAATCGCTGGAAAAGCACTGCCCCAGAGAAGGGCACACGCCAGCACAGCAAAAGGCAGCATGCGAGATGAAATCTTCATCGTTCCAGACCAGAATATTTAAACCCCAGTTTTGGCAACATAGACTGTGCTCTCCGAGTTACGTCCAAGAATCGGATTTTCAAAAGGAACCACATGGGTTTCACAGCTGGCAAAAACCTCAGTCAGGATCTGCATAAATGAGTCCTCGGGAGGATCATCTGACCACAAGGCAAACACGCCACCTGGATGCAGCTGCTCCGTCATTTTTCTTAGCTCATCCGCACGGTAAAAATCTGCATGCTGCTCATTGAGCAAGTGTTCTGGGGAGTGATCAATATCGAGTAAAATTGCATGATATTTTGAGTCTGGGGTGCCAGCATCAAAACCGATTCCCTTATGCTTCACCGCTCTCTGAAAAAAATCACCATGCTCAAAGCTACACCTTTCATCTTGCACCAAGCTCTGCCCCAAGGGAACCAGTCCCTTCTCATGCCACTCAATGACAGGCTTCAAGTAATCCACCACGATGAGTTTATTTAATGCGCTGTGATCCAATGCCGTCTTCGCAGTGTAGCCCAGGCCCAAGCCGCCCACGACGACATCCAATCCCTGCTCTGGAAAACTCTTGGCCGCGGCTGCGAGTCCCAATTCAGATAGAGCTTCCTCCACCACGGTGAACAGACTCGACATCAAAAAGTCAGCCCCGAGCATGATCTCGTAAATCTCTAGATTGTCCAAGGTCTGCATCGTGCGCCGACGCAGAACAACCTCGCCGAGTGGTGTTTGCTGGTAATCCAGCTCTTCAAATTGTGGTCTCACAGATGCGCTTTTAACCTGACAAAATAGGGATAAACAGAAAAACCTGAAAATAGAGCTAAACCAATGTAATCAGCTAATTGGCATGCAACCTGCTAAATAATTCTAGATTTTTTGTTTTTCGGTACACTTCTTGCTCAGATTTTATTGTCTTCGTAGCAAGCGGACATTTATTGTGCTCAAAAATAAGGTTTTACTCCTTATTGATGAACAACTTAAACAATAATAAACCTTTTGCAACTGGGCATCTCCAATTATCCAGACAAACACTAAACAATGAACCCAACTCATTATATCCGAAAAATAATCACTTCCGCCTGCTTACTCTTTGCCTCAACGATGGCAATTTATGCAGAGGAAGCAGAAGCCGTCGCAGCAGCCACCGATGCTGGTGACACATCGTGGATCCTCACCGCAACCGCTCTTGTGCTGTTCATGACCATGCCTGGTCTCGCCCTCTTCTACGGCGGACTCGTGCGCTCCAAAAACGTACTATCCGTTATGGCACAGTGCTCTGGCATCGCCTTCATGGCTTCCATACTATGGGTCGTCTGCCTTTACAGCCTCTGCTTCAAGGGAGGTGATGGTGGCTGGATCGGCAACCTTGATGCCGCTTTTCTTAAGGGTGTTACCACCGAAACCACCTCAGGAACTTTACCCGAGACGCTCTTTATCATGTTCCAGATGACCTTCGCTATTATTACTCCGGCCCTTTACGTTGGCGCCGTTGTTGAGCGCAT
>JAACFN010000029.1 GCA_009937455.1 Verrucomicrobiaceae bacterium
AGATTGTTCTCCTTGAGAATGGCGGCAACTGAAGTTTCATGAGAGGCCGCGATGCGACTCAACATATCACCCTGTTTAACCACATAGCTATTCGCTGCTGGCTCTTTTGCAGCGACAGCTGGCGCTTTGGGTGCCTGTTTTGGTTTAGCTGCCATCTGTGCAGCTGGCTTTTCAGCGAGCAACGCCTTTAATCGGCTCAAGTCTTGCTCAAGTTGGCTGATTTTACGTTCGTGCGCATCGGCACGCGCACGGAGAAATTCTACATCACTCTGAGATTGACCAAAAGCGGTGGTCACAGAGAGGCAAACAATAATGGAATTAAGGACTAAGGTTTTCATAACGAAGCCCATTATTCTAAAAACTTCTCATCTTGCAAGAAAAAGTTTAAGATTTCCTTACTATTTTTATCTCTTAAGTAATGGAAACCCTAATTTTAAGGGTTTGGCGGGTTCTTTTTTGTTAAAAAGAGTTGCCTGCCTTAATTGCGCCTTTCCAAGAGCACCAAAAATATCTCAAATGTCACTATGCACATCCAAGCGAGTGATTATGAAAAATTGGGCTCTTTTTATTTAGGTCGTACCCATGATCTCAAACAAAATAAATTAAAGGATGAACTAGTTCTCTATGACTCCAAGGATCTCGTTACGCACGGTGTCGTGCTTGGCATGACGGGATCGGGTAAAACAGGCCTTTGCATTTCTATTCTCGAGGAAGCAGCGATGGACAACAT
The DNA here is from genome assembly GCA_009937455.1 of Verrucomicrobiaceae bacterium. GTDB lineage: Bacteria > Verrucomicrobiota > Verrucomicrobiia > Verrucomicrobiales > Akkermansiaceae > Oceaniferula. Next base: position 731 of record JAACFN010000029.1, read on the forward strand.
ACCCGCTATTATTATTGACCCCAAAGGAGACATCTCAAACTTGATGCTCAACTTCCCCAATTTTGAGCCCTCAGATTTCAGGCCCTGGATTAACGAAGATGACGCTGCCAAAAAGGGTAAAACACCAGACGAATTCGCAGAAAAAACCGCCAACATGTGGAAGGATGGTATTGCCTCATGGGGGCAAAGCCCAGAAAGAGTCCGGGAATTACGCGACAAAGTGGATATCAACATATTCACACCTGGCAGTAAAGCCGGCATCCCAGTATCCATTTTAAGCTCTCTGGAAGTTCCTCCTTTCGAGGTGCTCGATGATGGTGAACTACTCGGTGACAGAATCGAAAGCACGGTCAGCTCGCTGCTTTCATTGGTCGGCGTGGAAGCCGACTCCCTCCAAAGCCCCGAGGCTGTGATCCTTGGCACCATCTTTAACCACTGCTGGCAGAACGGACAAAACCTTTCGCTTGAGTCCCTCATCCGCCATCTACAAAAACCTCCCTTTGATAAAGTAGGCGTCCTCGATGTCAACTCGTTCATGAACGCCAAGGAGCGTCAGAAAATCGCGTTGAAGTTCAATGCTCTACTCGCCTCTCCGGGTTTCTCAACCTGGATGGAAGGGCCGCCACTTGACATATCCAACATGATGCACAGCCCAGAAGGCAAACCGCGCATGTCGATCTTCTCCATTGCTCACCTCAGCGATACCGAGCGGATGTTCTTTGTAAGCCTATTGCTCAACCAAATGTTAGGATGGATGCGCACCCAAAGCGGCACCACTAGCCTGCGCGCCCTACTCTATATGGATGAGATCTACGGCTTCCTGCCTCCCTCGGCAAATCCACCCAGCAAAAAACCAATGATGACGATGCTTAAACAAGGTCGTGCATTCGGGCTCGGCTGCCTGCTGGCTACCCAGAACCCCGTAGACCTCGATTACAAGGCACTTTCTAACATCGGAACCTGGTGGCTGGGCCGACTACAAACCGAACGCGACAAGGCTCGTGTACTTGACGGCCTCGAAGGTGCCGCCGCATCTCAGGATGGCGGTTTTAATCGCCAAAGAATGGAAGAACTTCTCGCCGGCCTCGGCTCCCGCGTCTTCCTGATGAACAACGTGCATGAAGACTCTGCCGTCGTCTTCCATGTCCGCTGGGTGATGAGTTACCTATGCGGCCCCCTCACCCGCACCAAGATCAAAAAACTCATGGACCCCAAGCGCGACCAGTTCTCCTCGGCACAAGACAAGCAAGCGGTCGCAGCACAGTCGTCCAATCCGATGGCGATGCCTGGTGCTTCCCAAGAAAGCGCAGCAGGTGAACGACCTGTCGTCGGCTCAGGCGTAAAAGAATACTTCGTTCCCTTCGCTGGTGAATCGGACGGCATCACCTATAAGCCTGCTCTGATCCGCGCAGCCAACGTGCACTTCTCCTCAAGAAAGTGCGGTATAGATGGCTCACGTCTGTTGCGCTTCACCAATGCTATCACAGACCAGGGAATCGACTGGAGCCACGATGCTGGCTGCACCCACCCCGTGAAATCGTTGAAGGACAAACCTCGCAAAGGCTGCGGCTTTCATGAGTTACCTGGCTTTGCTATGAATGCCGATAATTACAAGCAAGTCACCAAAGACTTTACTGATTACATCTACCGCAACGAGCGAGTGGAAATTTTCTACTGCCCACTTTTTAAATCCTACTCCCAACTCGGCGAGAGCGAGGGAGCCTTCCGCGGCCGTCTCGCCACCCAGGCCCGCGAAATGCGTGATGAAGCTGTGGAAAAACTTCGCGATAAATACGAAGCCAAAATCAAAACGAAGGAAGGACAGGTTGCCCGAGCCGAAAACACCCTCGCCAAGGAAGAAGCCGAAGCCAGCAGCGCCGCATGGGACATCGGAGCCAAAGTCATCGGAGGATTGTTGGGCAATTTATTAGGAGGCCGCCGCAGCTCATCATCTAGTACCGTTAGCAGTGCTGGGCGTGCCTATAAACAACGCCGTGATGTCAAAATTGCCGAAAACAAAATCGAAAACCTTGAGCAAGATATTGCCGAACTTGAAGCTGAGCTTGCCGAGGAAATTAAGGAGCTGGAACTCGAATTCAATCCCGCCTCTGTCAAACTTGAGAATGAAGTCATCAAACCTTACAAAAAAGACATCGATATCCAAACCATCGCCCTCGGCTGGTTGCCTTATGATCGGGACGGTGAAAAAGTTTGGTAACTCGTGCAGCTGAGCATAACAGCTTTGCCCCTCATTTAATCGCTTAAGAAATATGAAGTTACTCCTTCATCATTTCAGTCATTTTGCTATATCAAGAAGGTAGTGTTTGCCCAAAAAACATTCTGGATCCAAAGCAAAACATCTCGTTCATACGAATCTATGGATGAGGAGGAGCATGCTGCGATGGTATCTATCATGCGTAATCTCGGCAGATTCTGCGGCATTACCGTACTCACCTACCATATTGAATCGGGCAACTTAAGTATGCTGGTTAGCTGCCCCGCACGGGAGCATCACATGGAATATTTTCAAGATGGGGAAAATGAGCCCGCCGGCAGCGGCATGGAGCGCCTCTTCCAACATCTACGCAAACTCTATACTTCGTCTCATGTCGAGGGTCTGATTGCTGAGTACCAATCACTCACACAGCGCGGGGAAGATACTCAGATGTTTTGGGAACGCTGCACTCGCCGCATTGGCACACCCAGAAAATTCGCCGAGGGAATCAATGAAGCATTTGCCCGTTGGGTCAAAAAAAACCGGCCACAACTTTACGAGACACTTGAGGGTAATGTTTGTCGTAAAGAAATAACCCAAGTTTATCTGGATCAACTTCAAAAGCAACGTGATGTCGCCTGTCGTATGGATCAGGATGCCGTTCTGCATGATGACGGATCTGAGCCACGTAAATACTGGTGCGGATTCTCCGATGCTCTACGCGGTGATGAAGATGCTTTAGATGGACTCCGAGAGCTCATGAGATCAGCCGCAGCCAATGCGTCTGATATAAAGGAGCTGGGCTACTGTAGCCAACTTACTCATCACACAGCCAGGAAAGAACCTCTTACCGCCCGCTCAAGGCAAAAGCGATCAAGGTCAGCAAGCAAGCGCGGCAAACGGACCGTTGACCAGAGCATCGATAACTTAGCAGAGCATACTACACCCCAAGCCACCACCCCACCCGAGCCGATGAGCCGCATGGCGCAGCTCAGGCTAATGAGCGCCGCTATTCTTATCCTGCTCATAGCAATCGGAGCAGTAACCATCTTCGCCATGAAAGAATGGCGAAAATACGAGGCTAATACAAACGCTACAGAGCTAGCTGACTCGACATCTAACAATAACATTGCCACTACGGAATCTGAGCCACAACAAAAATCAGAGATAGCTCAGACTCAAGTTGATACAAAAAAACAGCATCTAGCTGAGATGACAGCACGCCTCTATGAAACGGAGGCGCGACAGCTCGCTGATGATTTTGCCATGTCGACCAATCCGCAAATTAGGCTGAGAATGTGTAGATACCCAGACCAGATCAGCAAACGACTGGACAGCTATACTGAAAGTGCTCTGAGTGAACCCGCCACTCAAGTAACATTTATCGATGTTGTCGATCTTGGAGGCATTATGGCAGCCCGCTTTGTAGCTAAATTCGCAGACAACAGCTCACGATTAATCTGCATAGTTGCCACTGATAATGGCCTGCGTGTGGACTGGGATTGTTACGCACGCTACAACTGCAAGGCTTTGCCTGAGATGCTCGGGGGTAATACTCAAACAGCCGAATTACGGGTCTTCATTAAGAAATCAGATTACTACAATTTCTCCTACAAAGATGATCAGCAGTGGACATCCTTTGAATTGGAATCCCCTGATTTTGAAGAACTCGTATACGCATACAGCCAAAAAGGAACCACCACTGGCAAGCTACTTGATGCGGCACTGTCACGTATGCCACCAGGCAAGGGCCTTCAAGTAACCTTGCAAATCTCCTCAAAACAGGACAGCCATAAGAGAAAGCAATTTAACATCGATCGCGTTTATGCCTTTGGTTGGGTGCGCCCTGAGCAAGACATTGAAGACGCTTACCGAGCAAAACTAGAAGTGCTCAGGAAGTAGCATCATTGCCAATGTTCGAGTCACCAATGTTCGAGTCACTCTACCTACCGTGAAATCGGCGGTTAATAGTTGGGCGGTTAACAGCGCTCACAATCATCAATGGATACTCAAAATGTAAATATTCTATTCCTTGATGGTGAATGTTTGGTGTGTCGCCGCAGTGCCTACTTCGTCCACCGCTTGGATCACTCTAAAAACATTCATTTCAGTGCACTTCAAGGTGAAGCCGCGAACATGCTACCCCCAGAGTGGTGTCAGCTCACAGATGCTAACGGAGCCCCAACTGGAAGTGTCGTCTTGGCAGAATATACCGACAATGGTGAATACAAATATTGGCGCGGCACAAACGCCATGCTCCGATCCTTGTTCTTAACCAAAAGTATCATGAGCCTCTTCTGGGTCTTTTATTACATGCCGGCGTTTTTGAAGGACGCGCTTTACAGGCAAGTTGCCAAGAACCGCTACCGCCTATCTGCGGCTAACAAAAACTGTCCGCTACCGACACAGAGCTTTAAAGACGCTATGCTGCCGTAGAAAAAATATTAGAAGGTCTCGATGAAGCTTCTGCGAAATCTTGTGTGAAATCTTCTATAAAAGCTACCAAGCTAACAAAGCTCTAAAAAACCTTGCCAGAACCACAGAGCTGGCTGCGCCTATCACAGGATAGCTTGCAACCAGCCCAATTACCCAAACAAGCTATTCCTTATTATTCCTTATCTTGAGCCATGGCCTCTTTGACCTTAACTTCGATCTCCTTATAAAGGTTCTCATCGTCCTTCAAAGCAAGCTTTGCACCGTCACGGCCTTGAGCAAGCTGGTTACCCGAGTAACTGAACCAACTTCCTCGCTTCTGGATAATATCAAACTCAATGGCGAGATCTATCAAGGATCCCCCCGATGAGATACCTTCATTATAGATAATGTCGAACTCAGCTTCTTTGAAGGGTGCAGCCACCTTATTCTTTACTACCTTAACACGGGTCCGAGCTCCTTGAACCGAACCATCAGTCGCCTTGATCTGACCAATGCGGCGGATGTCAATGCGCACAGATGAGAAAAATTTTAGAGCGCGACCACCGGGGGTGGTCTCTGGGCTACCAAACATGACCCCGATCTTCTCACGGATCTGGTTGGTGAAAATACAAGTTGTACGTGCCTTCGATATGAGCGCGGTAAGTTTGCGCATTGCGGCACTCATAAGCCGCGCTTGAGCACCCACCGTGCTATCACCGATTTCACCTGCAAGCTCCTGCTTGGTTACTAACGCAGCCACTGAGTCGAGCACCACTACATCAATGGCGTTTGAGCGGACAAGCGTCTCACAAATCTGCAGAGCCTCTTCACCGGAGTTAGGCTGGGAGACCAGCAAGTCATCAATATTAACACCGAGTTTGGCTGCATAGGCGGGATCAAGTGCATGCTCTACATCGATAAATGCGGCAAGCCCTCCCGCTTTTTGAGCTTGAGCAATCACTGTGAGTGTAAGCGTTGTTTTACCAGATGACTCAGGCCCGTAGATTTCGACAATACGGCCGCGGGGGAAACCACCTACTCCGAGCGCACGATCTATTAAAAGGTTTCCTGTGGGAATGACATCCACATCTACACGATGCCCATCGCCTAAACGCATGATAGCTGTTTCACCAAAGTCTTTCTGAATTTGCGAGATAGCGAGATCTAGATTTTTCTTGCGGGCTGCGATGACTTTATCGTCTGATTTGTTAGCGCTAGGAGATGCCATAGATTTTTTAGTGGTAGGTGCTTGTGGAAGTGGTGATTTTGCAGAAGCTGCCGACCCCTCTGATGGTGCGGTGGTAGACTTGGCTGCTGCGGACTTATTTGTAGTTCTAGTGGTTGCTGTACTCATGACAATAGTTGTTTTTGATTTTTCGTAGATTGCCTGAAGCTTTTGCCTAGGTCAACAAAAAACTGTTCAAAAGATCACTGTTTGTGAGAACATGTTCATTTGAAGGGTTTTCCTTCTACTTCGACAAGCGGTAATGGCACAAAAAGGGATGGTTCTTGTATCAAAATGCGGCATGATTCTGCTTATGAGTGATCACGTTCTAAAAATCAGGAGCTTTACAGGTGGTATGGCACAAACCAATGGCTATCTTCTTGGCTCAAGCCAAAACGGGGGCAGCTGTGTGCTCATCGATGCACCACTTGGCATCAGTCAATGGCTTGATGAGCTTAACGAGGTGCCTAGCAGTCTCTTGCTCACCCATCAGCACTACGACCACATAGAAGATGCAGCGAAAATGGCGGCGAAAGGCACCAAAATCTATGCCTATTCCCCTTACGCCCAAAACCTGACCCTAGAAATATTATTACAGCAGTCGGGAATTCCCATCAACATCACCTCATACACTGTTGATCAAATTCTGGAGGGGCACTCAGCATTAGAGGCTGGAGGCGTAGCTTTTCGGCTAGAACATGTGCCTGGTCACTCGCCTGACAGCGTCGTCTTTATTCATGAGGATCTTGTTTTTGGTGGTGACACTCTCTTTGCAGGTGGCATTGGCCGGGCTGATTTACCGGACGGCGACATGGATCTACTGGTTAAGGGCATCAAAGAAAAAATGTTAACATTACCTAACTCTACAAAAGTATTTCCGGGGCATGGAACTGATACCACCATCGAGCTCGAAAAAGCGACAAACCCCTTTCTATAATGAAAAGAGACGCCCTGTATCACTTTCAGGGCAAATAATTAAAAATTTCCTCGCAGGACCTCTTGCCTTACGCCAATAAAAGTGCCACTTTTACGGTGAAGGTGTTTGATACTATGGCTTCATGTCATTCATTCATTTCTAATGATTGCTAACTGACAATCCTTGGTTGATGACGCCCCCTCCAAAGTCGTGACGCACAATGGGTAAACTTCGAGCTATCCTTCGTGCTACACGCTGACAAAACAACAACTCTTCACCCTAAACTCTTCACCCTAATAACTCACAACAAACTATTAAAAAAATGGAAGAAACATTCACAGACACAAACTTCATGGCTGACGGCCCCGTTAGCGATGCATTCAAATCACAATCAGCAGCTAGCGACCTTCGTTCAGCCGTGGCTGAACCTGCTAGCAAGACTAAGCAGATTGCCCAAGAAGCTGGAGCCAAAGCTCAGCATTTTAAACAAGCGGCAACGGAAAAAGCTCAGCAATTCCGTGAATTTGCAGGGTCTAAAGCAAGCGACCTCAAAGAGACCGCAGGAGTAAAAGCCCAGCAGTTTAAGCAAGCTGCTAGTGAGCAAGTAGAACATGGCCGAGTCAAGGCGCGTGAAGCTCACGCTGATGCTGAAGATTACGTCCGCAAGCACCCCACCAAGTCGATACTCACAGCACTGGGCGTTGGCGTTGTTATCGGCTTAGTTATCCGCCGCTAATTCATTACCCCACAGGCCTTGCACGCTCTGGTATTTTTACCTCAGCGTGCAAGTCGGCGGGGAGGGTTGGGATGATTGGGAGAATTATGGTGGCCGAAAAAGGGCCCTCTTTTTGGGGCGAACAGACCTTGATGATATTCTTCGCATCTCTATTGATAACGCCCCGTCACCTTTTTTAGACTTACTACTTCACTTACTATTTTAAAAACCACTTCGGGGAAACAATGCCAATCATACAACCATTTAGTATTTTAAAACGCTATGGATCCTGAACCTACAACTGGAGACTCGGGTGCCAGCGGTTCAAATTCATCAGAGCATATGACGCATGCCCTGTCCGGCTTTATTGCTGCGCGCGTCGAGCTCGCATCCATTGAGGCCAAAGAGGCAGCGTCTTTTACAGGAAAAAAAGTAGCCCAGGGGCTTGTACTGGCTATATCAGCGTTCTTTCTCTGGAGCCTCGTGCTGGCAGCCACTACAGGCATAGTGGCCCCCTTGGCGGATCAATGGTTGCAGGGCAAAGCTGACTGGCTTCCCGGCTGGGCGGCGGTCGTTCTGGCCCTGGCCATCATTCATGCTGTCATAGCGCTGATCTGCTATTTGAAGCTAAAACAACAACCTGCTACGCCTTTGTTCGAGCTATCGCGCAAGGAAATAGAAAACGACAAGCTATGGCTCACAAAAAACAAATAGCGCAAACTCTGGCACGCAAGCACGAGCTAGTCGCTCAGCTAGCCACGAACCGGATCTCGATAAGTCATCGCAGACATGAGCTCACAGGGAAACTCAAACCAAAAAACTTGGTTCGGAACCTTTTCACTCGTAAGCCCAAGACGATTTTTGCCGGCTCCGTTCTCGCAAGCCTGCTCACGACGCTACTTATTAGACGCCCCAAAAAAACGAGCAAGGTCCCAAGCTCAAAAACCAGCAAACAAATATTACTCGCCTGGGGACTGTCACTTCTTAAACCAGTTGCAAAAGTCTGGCTCATCAATCTAGCCAAACAGCTCGCAGCTGAGAGGTTATCTCAGTCTGCAGCGAAGCAGCCCTCACAAGATGCTGCGGCCGTGAACGAGCAGGTTATTATCCAACGGTAGCCACGAAGGACTCAGCTCCGATTAAAAAGCTTGGTTTTATAGCACCTCAAGGAAGCTGAGCACTTACTATTAAATGTGCTGGCTTTGCCCTTTACTCGTCACGGTAGTATCGATCAGTATCCCCTCAATGAGGTATTTCGGTAACAGCATCCTTTCTTTGTCGTGCTTAGCCGTTTTGGCTATTTCAGCATTACCAGCCTCAGCACAGGACAATTCTGACAAGGTCAATTTAGCAAGCGAAGATGATTTGCTGGGGGCAAATTTTGCTAAAATGCCGCAGATGCCCAAAAGCCTGCACATCGAGCATGATGGCAGCATACAATACGATGCCGGCAAGCAAACGATCCTCTATCAGGGTAAGGTTATCGTTACCGGTGACAATGGCATTACGCTCAAAGCTGGGCACGCGTTAATCAACACCCAATCAGAAACGGCAACCTTAAAAGGGCAAGTCGTCGTCAGACAAAAATCGACCACATTAAAAAGCGGCAAAATTCTTCCCGGCATCCAGCTCTTTGCTGATAAGGTTCTACTCAATGCAGCAACCAAAACCATTGTTCTGAGCAATAATGTCACTATTTATCAAGCATCCTCAATCCATCGAGGTGATCACGCGACTTATAACTACGCTACTGGTCAGCTAAATTCAGAGGGGCTCGCCAGCGGGTATGATTTCATCCTCATGGAATCCAATCGTTTTCAAATGGTAAACCATAAAGGCAAGAAGGTCTTTATTGGCGATAATGCAGGAATCACAACCCATGATGCCGCCGAGCCTAATTACTGGATCCGCTCAGATCGCACATCCATCTATCCAGGCGATCGTGTAATTTTCAAAAACCTGCGCTTTTATGCAGGTGATGTCCCCATTCTTTGGCTCCCTTATTTGTCGCAGCCGCTTAATGCTGACCTTGGTTATTACTTCATACCCGGAGCGCGCTCAAACTGGGGGTTTTATCTCCTCAACCGTTATGGTGTTATGCTCGGTGGTGAAACTGACGAACTCACAGGCGAGCACGATGGAGCCTGGCTACTTTCACAATGGCATGCCGACCTCATGACGCAGCGCGGAGTCGGCGTAGGCCTAGACCTGATCGATACTCGGCTAGGAAATCGAGATAACCTCAGCGGTCTCAAGCTCTACTACCTAGAGGACTTAGACCCCACCATCAGACGCACATCAGAAAACCGCGATTCACTTGATGCCAGCCGCTGGAAAGTGGAACTCAAACATCGCATTGACCTTTTCTCAAATGACCAAGATGAGACTTACTTCAATTTTGATATCACTGCCCTGAGCGATCGCTTTTTCCTCGAAGATTTTGAGCAGGAAACGTTCCGTATCAATCCAAATCCGGACAGTACAATGGGTCTCTTCCACAGAAACCCCAAATTCCATGCAGGTCTCTATACCCGCATGCGATTGAACGATTTCTACGAGCAGGACACTCGACTGCCCGAACTCTTTTTTGACCAGGTAAAGAGACCCATATTAGGATCTCCCATCTTACATGAGGGCACCACCAGTTTTGGTATTTATGACGAGCGCCTTGCTGACTTTCAAACCAGCAGCCTTCAATCAGAAGCTGATTCCCTCACTCCTGGAGACCCTCGATTAGATGAAATCAACGAGCTATTGGCGGATCGTGGTTATACCCGCTTTCATACTTGGCATGAGTTTAGCCTGCCCATCAATCCGGGTGGAAAAATAGCTATCACCCCGAGAGCCGGCGCAGGATACACAAGCTATTCAGCCATGGACAACGGTACTCAATCCTTTGACCGGACCCACCTATCCGCCGGTGTCGACACCTCCGTTAAATTTTCTAAGCTTTACTCTAATGCGGTGAACAAAACATGGGGACTTGATAGCATTCTGCATGTATTCCAACCCTATGCTAATTTTTCTCAGCTATCGACAAACTCATTGGATAGTTCGTTCAGAGGCATTGAGGTGTTAACACCTTCTACGATACGGACAGCTTGATGGACTGGTCGATCCTTCGGCTCGGTACACGTAACCGTTTGTTAACCAAGCGTGATGGCAGCACGCATGAATGGCTCGTCATTGACACCTACATGGATGTTTTTATGAACGACCCGGAATTTGACCGTGACCTTTCCAACCTCTACAACGACATCATTTGGCAGCCACTTCCATGGATGAGACTCAATATTGAAACTCAGTTTCCGATAGCTGCAAGCGGTTCCGAATTTCGCGAATGGGCCAGCAACGTTACGTTCATGCCTAATGACGCGATTGAGCTTGGTCTCGGTTATCGCCAGCTAAATGGGCATCCTATTCTTATCGACTCCAACCGCATAGATTTCCGCGCTTACTTACGCGTCAGTGATTCCTGGGGACTTGGCTTCTACCAGCGCTGGGAGCTCGATGACAGCACCGTAGAAGTACAACAATACAATATCTATCGTGATTTTGACAGTTGGGTTGCTTCGGTCGGGCTTCATATTCGAGACAACCGCGATGCCCCTGAAGAATATGGCATCATGCTCAACTTCACCCTCAAAGAATTTCCGTCCGTTCGATTACCTTTGTCCGTTGACAATGAATAAACCCATTGATGTAAGCAACCCCCAAGCAACCATCTCACACACCTATCTCACTCACCACAATGACACCCGAAGAACTCAGCACTAGTTTACAATGGCGCTATGCGACCAAAGTTTTTGATACCGAAAAAAAAATCGCTCCTGATACATGGAGCACCCTCGAGAAAAGCATGGTACTCACGCCCTCATCCTTCGGCCTGCAGCCATGGAAATTCATCACCATTACTTGCAAAAACACAAAACAAGCTTTGCTTGAGCACTCATGGCATCAGCGCCAAGTGACGGATTGTTCACATATGGTAGTGCTCTGTGCCAGAGACGGCATGAATCAAAAAGACATTGATAAGTGGCTCGATCAACTTGCTGAAGTGCGCGGTGTCTCTCGAGAAAGCCTAGAAGGCTATGCCGGAATGATGAACGGCTTCTTCGGCAGCATGGACGATACCCAGACTCTCGCGTGGGCAAAAAACCAAGTTTATATCGCACTGGGCCAGCTCATGACCTGTGCTGCCGTGCTAGATCTTGATGCCTGCCCCATGGAAGGCATTGTCCCTGCCGAATATGATCGTATTCTTGGTTTAGAAGGCAGTGGTTTCTCCACAACAGTCGCTTGCGCGATGGGATACCGTTCAAGTAGTGATAAATATGC
>JAACFN010000208.1 GCA_009937455.1 Verrucomicrobiaceae bacterium
GGAAAGACAATCGCTCTGTTTTGGTGGATGATGGTCCGGTCATTAACGTGCAGACGAATGCCACGTGCTAGGGCATCTCTCTCACAATCACGGCCGAGACGCATCAAGTCCTTAGGCTTATGGAAGTGTTGCACGCGCTTGACCTCCTGTTCGATGATGGGGCCGCCATCAAGCTCGGAGGTTACATAATGACATGTTGCTCCGATGAGTTTGACGCCTCGTTCATGCGCTTGCCTGTAGGGGTTAGCGCCAATGAATGCGGGTAGGAACGAATGGTGGATGTTGATGATTTTACCGGTGTATTCATCGCAGAACCAAGTGGGTAAAATCTGCATGAATCGAGCAAGAACGGTGAGTTCAACGTTTTCATCACTGAGGATTTGTTTGATTTCCTGAAAGCCTGTTTCTCTATGGTCGCCGTCCAAATTGATATGGTGAAAGGGGATGCCAGCCTGCTCGGCAATCTTTTGGCAGTTGTCTCGGTTGCCGATCACTGAGGTGATTTTGATCGGCATTTCACCGAGTTTAGTTCTCCAGAGGATTTCGTTAAGGCAGTGATCTGTTTTGGTGACTAAGACGGCTGTGCGCATTTGGTAGGGCATCTCCCGGAAGTGCCATGATGCGGAGAGTGATTGCCCCAATGGCTGGAAGCCGGATATGAAGTCTTCCAGGCTGACGTTCAAATCACTGGTATCAATCTCGACACGGGCGAAAAACTTGCTGTGTTCGTCGTCTGTGAATTGTGAGAACTCACATAAGTTGGCTTCATGATCGGCAACGTATGATGCGATTTTTGCTACGATCCCATGTTGGTCTGGGCAATCGATTTTTAATATGAGTCCTTGCATGTCGAATGGTGTAAATCTGCTGAGGGTGATTATTGTGAGTAATGTCTAAAATGCGAGGTGAAATAAAGGGGGGTCGTAATGTTACCACCGACCGATGATGGCGGAATAGGCGAGGATGGATTTTTCTCCTTTTTTGACCAGTGATTTGCCGATGGCGGCGGAGGGCAATGTGGCTCCTAGAAAAGGGCTGTTGGTAAAGCCCTCTGTGTCTGTATGGATGGTTCCTTCACGAATGTATCCTCCGTATGGGTCAACATACTTTATCTTATAAGAGTTGGCGTTGCTCTCTATGTTTTTGGAGGTTTCAATAATGACGATGAAGTGAGCGCTGATCGGCCACCAGGACTTGGACTTGAGCTCTTTGCTGTCACGATAAGCATAGCGGCGTATGCATATGATGGGGGGTAGGCCTTTTTTCAGTGATTTGGTGATTCGCTCATGGCTGTGCTTTAGCAGGTCTGTGGGCTGTTCGCGCTCTTTGCGTGTGAGTATTTCATACTTCACTTTGGGCAGCCAATGGTAACTGCACATTTCATTGGCGATGTCATGCAGGTCTACAAGGTTGATGCCTTGTTGCTGGTTCCAGCGTTGCATGCCCTTGATGTGTTTTGATTGGCTAAGACCCCATTTCGAAATCACGTAGTCTATGCGAGATTTGCTGTCATCGCCTGGAATGGCATTGTAAGGTCTTTGCCATTTTTCCGAACCGTAATGAAAAGCATTGAGTAGTGCGGCGGGTCCACAAGCATTTCCATATGCCCTGCGCTGATTGGTGGGAGAGGCGTCTTGGTTGGCAGCGCTGATCATTTCCTCGCCGCACAGCATGGTGTGCATGGCAAACAATAGCAGTAGCGAAGTCCAAGGTAGCATTAGTTTATCCAGTAAGGATGGAGCGCTTAGATGTAGAACATCGGGGTTTGGGTGGTCAATGAATCTAATGTAATGGAGCTAAGCTCTTTGGTGAGAGATTCATGAACTTGGCTCCATGCATCGTGGATGGCGCGTCCAGATTCTCCTTCGCCAGGGACGTGGTTACTCAGCATGCCTGGATCAGCAGCTTTGGTGATATCAAGGAGGTTGATTTCTCGAGGGTCACGAGCCAGAAGGTAGCCGCCTGTTTTGCCCCTTTTGCTAATAATAAGATCACCGCGCTTGAGGTCATTGAGAATTTGGACTAGAAAGTTTGCAGAAACCGCTTCACGCTGCGCTATGTCGTCAAGTTGTATGAGAGTTTGCCCGTCATGATGTTGTGCAAGCTGAACCATTGCACGACAGGCATACTCAAGTTTCTGTGAAATACGCATAAGGACAATGGAACATAAAATAGAAAATAATACCAGCGCCAAGCCCGTGAACCTTTGTCATGGGTCGCTTCTGGGAAGCATTGATCTCGATGGTATTTGGGCACAGATACATGGAGCCGCCGTTGAAATGGCGGAGCATGAGTCTCATTTACGACATATGCTAGATGATGTTGTTATTAGCCGCAATAATCTCGCTGAGAGCTTGGCGGTGCGTCTTGCACGTAGATTGTCTCGTGAGGATATGCAACGTGCTGAACTTGAGCCGTTATTTGGCGACATCTTTGCTGCGAATGAATCTATTGTGCGCAGTGTGGCGCGTGACATGACGGCAATCGTAGATCGCGATCCCGCATGCTCATCGGCACTTGAACCATTGCTCTTTTATAAGGGCTTTTTGGCAATTTCAGCTTACCGGGTGGCTCATAGCCTATGGTCTGAGGGTCGGCGATCCTTGGCGCTCTACCTGCAGAGCATTGTCAGTGAGACCTTTGCTGTGGACATTCATCCAGCAGCTCAAATTGGCTGCGCCATTCTTCTGGATCACGCAACCAGTGTTGTCATCGGGGAAACTTCCATCGTGGAAGATAATGTATCAATTCTCCATGAGGTGACTTTGGGCGGCACGGGTAAGATGACTGGTGATCGCCACCCAATTATAAGATCGGGGGT
>JAACFN010000209.1 GCA_009937455.1 Verrucomicrobiaceae bacterium
ATTCTGGCACATTACCTACAGGACCGAGAGCTGCCACCTAATCTTGAAGGCATCACTTGCCCCGGTCAGCCTTTCAGTCTTCAATCTAATGCGCTCTCAGCACAAGGATCGACCGTTTTAAAAATAGCAGTTGGCATGGGCGGTCATAATTCGATTGTCTCACTGCGGTCCCCATCGATCAAATAATGCATATCTACATATCCATTGGTGAACAAAAATTGCGCCTGTTTGAGGGGGATGCGTTGGTGGCCGAGTATGTAGTCTCGAGTGCGGCTAACGGCATTGGTTTTGAAGAGGGTAGCTATTGCACGCCGACGGGACGCTTCGAGGTGAGTGAGAAAATTGGTGATGGCGAACCCTTGAGGACGATCTTTAAGTCGCGCAAGCCAATGGGGACATGGGACGGAACGCCGAGTGATGAGGATATGATTTTATCACGCATCCTGCGTTTGAATGGGCTGGATGCCCAGAATGCTAATAGCATGGAGCGTTACATCTACATTCACGGAACCAATCATGAAGCCTTGTTAGGTGAGCCAAGCAGTCATGGCTGTATCCGCATGGCAAATGCAGATATCGTTGAGCTCTTTGATCGCATCGAGCTTGGAGCGCCACTGTTGATTGGCTACTGATTGGCTACTGATCGAGCTTTTTACGCACGTGTTCGAGAAGCTGTTGGCATCCGTCCTCAAGCATGTCGGCCACTAACTCAAAGCCCTCATCGCCGCCATAATAGGGATCGGGAACTTCGGCCACTTGATGGTCCGCGTGTTCGCAAAAGCTGGTAAACAAGATGACTTTTTGAGAGCTTTCAGCTGATCTTGCAAGAGCGCTCACTCCGGCGTGGTTTTCGCGATCCATGGTGAGGATCAGGTCGAAGTCGGAGTAATCGCTGGTGGTGAATTGTCTGGCAGCACCAATGCTGGGGATGTTGCGTTTGCGCAAGGTGTTGCTCATGCGTGCATCCGGTGACTTGCCGGGGTGATAGTCATGCGTTCCTGCTGAGTCGATGCGGATGCAGGTTTCAAGTCCGGCTTGTTCGACCTGATGGCGGAAAATATTTTCGGCGGCAGGGGAGCGGCAAATATTTCCGAGGCAGACAAAAAGAACGCTGAAGGTTTTTTGGGACATAGGTCTAGTATACGGTTCAGGGAAGTGAGCGGTTTTTACGCAGTAGCAGCCAGAGGAAGAATGGTCCTCCTAGAATAGCGGTGATGATGCCCACGGGCACCTCCGCTGCTGAGCTGATATTGCGAGCGAGGGTGTCACAGAGGGTGAGGAAGGTGGCCCCAAAAAGAAGCGAGGCGGGAATGAGGAACCGATGATTGGAACCGATGATGAGCCGGCAGATATGGGGTGCCATGATGCCGACAAAGCCGATAGGGCCGCAGACCGTGATGATGCCTGCCACCATCAGCGAGACGGCAAAAAAGAGTAGCTGGCGGCTGCGATCAACATTAACTCCTCGACTGGCGGCCATATCGTCTGTGATCGATAGTAGGTTGAGTTCGCGGTGCAGCAATGAGACGATCAGCACACCACTGATGATAAAGGGAGCCAGCTGCAGGACCGAGTCCATGCTGGCGCGGCTGATGTCACCCATGAGCCAGTGCAGGACACGAAATGAGCTGCCTGCGTCACTGAGATACTGCAGTAAGAGGATGAGGCTGGAAAAGAAAAAGCTAATGGCAACTCCGCCCAGCAGCATCGTCGTCGGAGAAAGCTTGCCTGAGGCGCGGGCGATTCCATACACCAGGGCGATAGAGAGAATAGCACCGGATAAGGCGGCCAAAGAGGTGCCAGAGAGTCCGAGCAGGCTGAAGTGAATACCACTCACAATAGCGATGGTAACTCCAAGGGATGCGCCACTTGCCACCCCCAAGGTGAAGGGTGTGGCTAAGGGGTTACGGAACAAGGCTTGAAAAACAACACCGCCGAGTGAGAGGCCCGCGCCAGCGAGTAATGAGAGCAGGACACGGGGCACGCGGATTTGCCAGAAGATGATGGCATCAATATCATCTGCACCGGGCCTGAAGATAACATCCCACTGCGGTAGGATGTGTCCGAGCCACGGTGTTACCAAAGCACACAGCAGGGTAATGCCGAGCAGGGCAACGAGCAGTTTGGATTTTGTGTGATCGGTCATGGTTTCTGAGACGGGCTTGGGAGCACCATGGGACGACCTGACTCAGGGTGGGGGTGCAGCAGCCAGTCAGCGTCAAAGATGTCCATCAAGGTTTGCTTTTGCATGAACGCATCGGCTTGAGTGTCGACCATAGTCTGGCCGGCCTTCATGCCGATAATGCGGTCAAATTCTGCTGATGCCCAGTTGAGATCGTGGGTGATGACGATCAGGCTGATGTTTTGCTCACGGGTGATTTTAGCCAGCAGGTCATGAATGATATCCCGTTGTTTGGGATCGAGGTGCGCCGATGGCTCGTCGAGTATGAGGGTAGGGGTCTGTTGGGCAAGGGCGGCGGCAATGCTGACCTTCTGGCGTTCACCGCCACTCATGGTGGAGAGTGCTTGGTGACGTAGGTGGCCTACCCCAGTGAGTTCAATGGCCTGCTCAGTGGCCTCCAGGCCTTCCTCATCGGTTTGCTTGAAACCACCTCCAGCTCCACGGCCACCTCCGTAAGCGTAGCGGCTCATACTGATGAACTCCATCGCGGTAAATGAGATGCGTTCGGCAAGTTGCTGAGGAACGTAGCTGATCTGGCGCGCAAGCTCAGTATGGCTGAGTTTGGAAAGTGGCCGGCCGTTGATTTCAATGTGGCCACTATCTGGCTGAGTCAGGCCGAGCAAACAGCGGATAAGCGCTGATAGCAAGGCTGGCGGCATCGAGTAGCTGGGTCGAGCCAATGCGCAGATTGAGATCTGATGCCTTGATGATATCTGTGGGTATGGCTTGCACGTTGGTTCAGGGATAGATGGCGCGGGCGAAGTGTTTGAGAGTTTGGGGGAAACGTGGCCCAGGAATCAAGTGCTGATCTCCATGAATGATCACCACACGTTGGTTGCTGACTGCCTTGAGTTCTTGGTAGCTATGCCACTGCGAGAGAAGTCGTTGTTTGCCGAGTTTGTTCCAGGTATCGGTATTGACGAGATCAATGATGACGTCTGGGTTGAGCTCGATGAGCTTTTCACGTGAGAGCATGGGAAAGGCGACTGGGCCTTGATAGGCATTACGTGCTCCGATCATCTG
>JAACFN010000030.1 GCA_009937455.1 Verrucomicrobiaceae bacterium
AGAACTTTAACGGTTTGATCCGCGAGATTAGTCAGGCCTGTTTCTTTTAAAATGGTGTCGATTCGTTTGTCGAGTTCGTCGAAGTTCTCGGTTTGAACTCTGAGTTGCATTGCGGACTCGATGGATTCATCAACGGTCAGTTGATCGTATGCGATTGAGAACTGAGGGACGTAGCCTATTTCGGCAGGTTCAAAGTCTTTTTCTTTGGCTAGGTTTCTACCGCACCAAATAAGATCGCCATCCGATTCTTCATTGAGTCCGGCAATGGTTTTGAGCAAGGTGGTTTTACCGCACCCAGAGGGCCCGACGATGGCCATGAAGTGACCACTTGGCACCTTGAGAGATACCTCATCGATAAGGTTGAAGTCTTCACCGTCTTTTTGGATGGCGAAGCAGACTTTTTGGAGTTCAAGCAATGTTAAGATAAATACATTAAAGTAATAAAAAACGATAAAGAAGGCGGCATTGTCTGGCGAGAAGAAAACTTGTGAATTTACCTGCCAAGGTTAAGCTACGCTAATGTCACGCAGGGCGAACAGGCGAAGAGATGCTAAGCTAAAAGATGCCCGCCGTTCAGGGTCTATCATGGATCATATTCTGCGCATTTCATTGATCCTGACCCTGAGTGCAATCTTCGTAGGTTTTGGTTTCTATATCTGGATCCGGTCTGAAGTGACGAGCGCTGTCATTGGTGCTGATGCTCAGTTTAAGCCACTAGACTGGCAAGGAACGAGAGTCAGAACGATTGCCGTTAATGCTGTTGGAGGTGGCATTGTTCGCAGATTAGATGCTCGGGAAGTGGAAGCGGATATGAGTTTGTCGGAGCTGGTGCATGGTGCGTGGTTGGTCCGTGATCTGAGGGTGGCAGAGCTACAGGTGGCAATCGATTTAGAAGAGAAACATGATGTCTCAACGCAGTTGCCTTCAGTTGATGCGAGTGAAGATCAAGCGAGAGGGTTTTTACGGTCTTTATTACCAAACCGAACTGAGCTTCAAGCATTGCAAATATCAAGTTTAGGCGTTGAGCTTCAGAGTGAGCGCGGCAGGTTTGAGCTGATCGATGCAACAATGACGGCAGAGAGACGGGCGGGCAAAAATGTCTATGATATGACCGTCTCAAACGGGCTGATCAATACACCTTGGTTCGAAGGTCCTTTGAAGCTTGATTCAGCACGAGGGAGATATGCCGACCAACGAATTTATCTTCGGGAGTTGCGTTCTCAAGTATACCAACGTGGAATGTTGTCTCTCAGTGGTGAGCTGGAAGGGGAGAAGTTTGAATTGTTTGGCACACTTAGTGACATCGGTGTGGAAGAGCTCATTCCAGAAGATTGGCAGAAAAGAATCTCGGGAGAGCTTGATACGGAATTCAAAGTTAACTCAAGTGATGATGGTTTGATGACTCGAGGTGAGCTGAGCTTGAGTAAGGGGATGTTAACCGCACTTCCGGTGTTGGATCGGATCGCCGCCTATGCAGATACGCATCGATTTCGTCAACTCAGCCTAACAGAAGCCCGATTGAAATACATCAGTAGGCAAGGCGATAGCCAGGATCCTAAGCGAGAGCGGCTTGAGCTATACGACATTGTATTAGCTAGCGAGGGACTTGTGAGAGTCTTAGGTAAGCTGACCATTGAAAATGGGAGCCTTGATGGTAGCTTTCGTGTGGGTATTATGCCGGGGGTTCTGGCTCACATTCCAGGAGCTGAAACCAAAGTGTTTGAGCGTGGTGAAAAAGGACTGCTTTGGGCGCCATTACGCATCACGGGAACGATAGAAGACCCCAAGGAAGACCTCAGTGGCCGATTGATCGCCGCAGCCGGCGAAAGGATGTTTGAGGTGGTTCCAGAGACGGGGAAAAGGGCCCTTAAGTTTGCCCACGAAACGGCCATTGAGCTGCCTCAGAAGGCAGTGGATGTAGGTGGTGAGATCCTCGATAAGGGCGGGGATGTCATCGAGGAAGGCGCTGACATCATACGTGAGGGCGTAGGCGGAGTGTTGAATCTTATCCCCGGGCTTGGACCCTCAGGGGATGACCAATGACGGCTACTCGCTGCCTGTTTTGATGGTGAATTTTTTGCCCCTACCGTTGATCCACGCTGTGCGTGCGCTGTTGAAGAGTGCATCGAGGGCGACAATGTTGGAGATGTGGAATTCGACGGTCTTAGCGTGAGTTGTAACTGGGTATTGTTTTACAACTGCGGAGTTGGCGTTCACGCCTGTGCGATCACTTACCTCGTCGAGTAGTTCCTTGCCCCGCTGGGCAATCTTGGATGCTAAGTCGGAAGTGCCCTGACCTGCTGGTTCGAGGTAATAGAAGCGGGTGAGTGCGTTGCCATTGGTATCAATGACGACTTCGGTGACGCTGATGTTACCGTCAATGATGTAGCTGTGTTTACTAATAGAAGTGATCTGGTCCAGAGCGACGGTGTAACTGCCTCCAGGCAGATCGGCTTGCCAAAACTTCTTGGGTCCAGTGGCCTCGGATGTGTTGTCTTTGGCGCCGCCATCCTCTGATTGGGCAATGGCTGCATGTGGGAGAATCATCAGGGCAAGAAAGGCGACGGCTAGGTGGAAGGTGGATGTTTTCATGGTAGCTGATGGTTGAGTCATCACTATTCATGGAAAACAAAGTTTCGTCAAAGCCTTGATCGCAGAAAAATAGCTGAGTATTTATTGTTTTGTCATGGCAAGCTATCGACCCAATGTTGCAGTGCTTATGCTAAACCGTAAGGGGAAGCTATTGGTGTGTGAGCGCCGTAATCAAAAAGGGGCGTGGCAATTTCCTCAGGGTGGTGTCGATAAGGGTGAGAAGATGATCAAAGCCTTAGCCCGTGAGGTCGAAGAAGAAATAGGATTGCCGTGGGATAGTTACAAGGTGTTGGATCAACGTGCTGGGTATACTTATCTCTACCCTGACCAGGTGAAGAAACAGAAAATGTATTTTGATGGTCAGGAGCAGACCTACTACTTGTGCAGGCTGAAAAAATCAGCACCTGATATCGATCTCGATGGCCACAAAAATCCGGAGTTTGAGCGCTATAAATGGATTTGGCCGGAAAATTTCAAATTGAAGTGGCTTCCTGAATTTAAGCGTCAGGTTTATCGTGCGGTTATGCTGGATTTTTTTGAGGTGCGGCTGTGAAGGGGGGTCTGATCTTATACTGATCAAGTATATGTTGTCCTCATTGAGGGTCTATCTAAGCAATGGTCCGGAAAGGTTGAATAACTAGGGATACATAATAAGACACAAATCTTGCTTGGATTAGTCGTTGGGTGTGCGTAATGACGGGCGCGTGCTTCGAGGCACCACTAGCATTAACACCTGTATATTATGAGCTTTCTTCCTGAACCTTTTAAACATCCCTACGAAATCAATCCCAATTATAAAAAGAGCGTTGCCTACTTCAGCTCTGAATTTGCGATTGACCAGACCTTGAAAATTTACTCAGGAGGTCTAGGCTTCCTGGCTGGCTCCCATATGCGGAGTGTCTACGATTTAAAGCAGAATGCGATCGGTATCGGGATTCTCTGGACCTATGGCTACTACAATCAAACGCGTGGAGATCACCGCGAGATGGCAGTTCAGCAAAGGAAAAAGATGTATCACTTCCTCGAGGAAACCGACATCAAGTTTACCATCAAGATTCACGATCACGATGTTTGGGTAAAGGCCATGTATCTTCCCGCCGATATTTTTGGGTCAGCGCCGATGTTTCTCCTGACAACCGACCTTGAGGAGAACGACACCATGTCGCGGACTATTTCCCACCGTCTTTATGATTCCGACTTTTTGACCCGTATTGCCCAGTATATCCTGCTCGGTATTGGCGGCGCCACTCTGCTCGATAAGCTGGGGGTTGACCCTGATGTCTGGCACATGAACGAAGCTCATGCGCTGTCAGCTGCGTTTCACCTCTACGGCAAGTATGGTTCAATGGATGAGGTGAAGAAGCGCATGGTATTCACCACCCACACACCAGTGGAAGCTGGTAACGAAAAATCGAGTTTTGATCTATTGCACAAGTTCACTTTCTTCAATGGCCTAAGCCTAGAGGAAGCGCGTGAGATCTGCGGTGTTGAGGGTGATGAGTTTAATCACACGCTTGCCGCGCTGCGCATTAGCCGTAAGGCAAATGCTGTTTCCAAACTTCACGGTGAGGTTTCCCGCAAGATGTGGAAAGGTCACGAGGGGATTTGTGAAATCGATCACGTTACTAATGCTCAGAATAAAAAGTACTGGGTAGATCCGCAGCTTGAGTCCGCGCGTGCCGCAGGAGATGTTCATGCCCTTGCCAAGCGCAAGCGTGAGCTTAAGAAACTATTGTTCAAAGAGGTCGCGGATCAGACGGGCCGGCTTTTTGATCCAGACTATCTGACTATTGTATGGGCGCGTCGTTTTGCTGATTACAAGCGCGCTGACTTGGTTGCTCGTGATATCGATCGCTTCGAGGCAATGCTCAACAACACAGATCGTCCTGTGCAAATCATATGGGCTGGCAAGCCTTATCCTAAAGATTGGGGCGCCATCGATACATTTAACCGCTTGATTCACCTGACTCAGCATTACCCCAATGCGGCAGTGCTAGTGGGTTATGAGTTATCGCTTTCGAAGCTAATGAAAGATGGTTCTGATATTTGGTTGAATAATCCTGTGGTTACTCGTGAAGCATCCGGCACATCGGGCATGAGCGCGGCTATGAATGGTAGTGTTAACTTTTCCACCTACGATGGCTGGGTCTGTGAGTTCTCCAAGGATGGTCATAACTCCTTTGTCATTCCTGAGGCTGATCCAGCTCTTTCAGATGACGCTCGTGACCAGCATGATATGCTTGGCTTTTATCAGATTCTCGAAACGGAGGTATTGCCTTCATACTACGATGAAGAAGGAAGCTGGTGGAATATCGTTCTCAATAGCATGAACGAAGTAGTGCCATTCTTTGATTCGGATCGTATGGCTGACGAGTACTACACCAAGATGTATTCATAGTCGTCAGAACCAAGATAAACACATAAAGCATCACATTTTTGACCCCGAGTTTCCTCCAGGAAATTCGGGGTCTTTTGTTGATGGGCAAGCATCAGCTTGGGGCTCAGCACAATCTGATCATATCGCGGATAAACTGGCGCCACAGGTAAAAAAGTCCACGAATGGTGTAACGAAATTGATCCTCACATGCTGGGGTAATAATGCCCTGCTCGAGGTTGTGGTCGATCTGGTGCTGCAGTTCGTGCTCAAGTTCTTGTTCAAGGTGGTCTGGGTCAGGGATGCTTAAATCGTCATCAACGAAGCCTTGTTTGTGGAGGAAATTGCCGTGCTGCTGAAGCAGTTTGACAACACATTCATTGACGCAGCTGATCTGGTTCCAGTGAACAGAGGGAGAAGGTTTCAACGTCGGAGAGAACGGAAAGTTCGTCGTTCGCCAGACACCATTGGCAATGTCTTTGGATGTGATGGTAATATAAGAAAAAGTGGCGCTGGCTTGCTCGCATAAGCAGAGAGAGGCGACAGACTTTTTCTCTGCATTCCAATAAAGCTGATACAGTTGATCTACTCCTCCCAAGTTCCAGCCGCAGTTACTGATGTGTTCGAAACCTGAGTTTTCTAGTGTGGTCACATATTGGCGCGCATTGGGAAAGGCATTGAGGTTGGCGGATGATCGTTTTTTGAGCTTATTGATCAGCGGCATACGTTGATTGCGTATGCGGGTAAGTAGCTCGATCCAGGGCAGGAAAAACCAAGCAGCCATCGCGAGGATTCCAGCCAGCACCGATTCAAAAAGATAGTAAAAACATAAGCCTGAAGCGGCGAGCATGACCAAGGCTCCCAGCTTTCGTAATGCAATGGTTTTGCAGGAGCGAAGGGCATAGCCAAAGATAATAAAGGCGATAACGGTGTAGAGTTCCTTCATGAAAAGTAGGGTCAGAATCAGCTAGAGGATAGCTCGATCAACGGTAAGGGGAATGTCTTTTTGAGGCAAGAGGCAGAATGTAACACGCGACATGATGGCATTTTTGGCGATAGATTGCAACTTGTGAAAATAGAGACGCACGATATGGTATGCGTATGGCTATTGAGACCTTTGATGGGATAAGTCCCGACATTGATGACAGCGCTTTTGTGGCGCAAAGCGCTGACGTTATAGGGCGTGTGAGTATTGGGGAAGAAGCAAGTATTTGGTACAATACTACACTCAGGGGGGACATCCATGAAATTGTTATTGGTCCAAGATCTAATATTCAAGACAACGCAGTGTTGCATTTGGCTGATGATTACGGTGCCTATATCGGTGAACTCGTGACGGTAGGCCATAGTGCGATTATTCATGCATGCACTGTAAAAGATGAGGTCTTAGTCGGCATGGGGGCATGTATCCTCGATGGGGCGGTGATCGGTGAGCGTTCGATCATTGGTGCACATGCGTTGGTGACGGGAGGCACAGAAATTCCACCTGGCTCGCTGGTTTTGGGAAGTCCCGCCAAAGTCGTTAAGACACTCGATAAAGAGCAGCAGGAGGGGATTAAACACTGGGCCGAGAAATATGTAAAAATATCACGTCAGTACTTGGCGCGACCCAATGGGGGCAAGGAATCATCACTCAGGTAATAAAATTGAGCACAGAAAGAATACCTAACATTACCATCTATCATGAAAGATCACGTCAGAGTTGAGCCCGTAGCCTTGATGCCAACTTCAGCAGGTTGTGCGGTCTTTCTTGGAGACGGGGATAAGGTCATCGTATTTTATGTTGAGCCTGCGATTGGCGCATCGATCAATGCAGTGATGTCGGGGGTGAAGCCTCCGCGGCCTCTGACTCATGACGTGTTCTCACAGATGTTAGATGCTTTCGGGGCTAAGGTCGACAAAGCGGTGATCGTAAAAGTCGATGGTGATGTGTTTTATGCTCGGTTGTTTATTACCGCTGAAAACGAGATCATGGAGCGAAAGGTGGTGGAAATTGATGCTCGGCCGAGTGATTGTTTGGCACTCGCCGTCAGGCAAGACGCGTCCATTTATGTTCGGCAGAATGTTTGGGACGAGCTCCGTGATATGTCGGAAGTGCTTGCCGAACTCAAGGACAAGGGAGGTGATATGCCGGGCTATGTGAAAGAAGAGCCCGAGGACTCAGACAACCATCCTGATCGGGATGGTGATTAATTTTAACAGAAATGATTACGCAGGTATTCGAGAGCTTCTGCCCTCGTATTGATTGATCCCTCCAGCTGTTCGGTCTGAATTTTGGTAAGGATCTGGGTGAATTCTGGGCCCGGTTGCATGCCAATCTCAATGAGGTCCTTGCCGTTGAGAAGTGGCGGTGGAATGAGTGGCTCAGCCGCAAATTCGCTTTCTTTGGAGCGCAGGAAATCATAGTTCTCCGTGAAGCCGTTACTGCTGGCACAATCGACTCTGTGCAGTTCCATTTCTTGTTCAAAGGTAGGGCGTGCCATAAAGCGTTTGACCTTAGCCGTGCGCATATTTTGCACGTTCATAAAATTCATGTGGTTGGCGACCATGGCGCATACATCATCGGTGGTTTGATTAGAGTATTTGAGCCGCTGTAATATTTCCTTGGCCATCTCAGCACCAACACGGTCATGGCCATTGAATCGGATCCGGTCGTCCGCTTTATCATAGCTGTAGGTCGGGGGCTTGCCTATGTCATGAAGTAACACGGCTAGGGCAAGCTCTGTAGATGGTTGCTGCGCGAGCATCTCGAGCATGATGCGAGTATGGGTGTAGACATCCCCCTCAGGATGCCATTGTGGCGGCTGCTCACAGTCGATGAGATCATAGACCTCTGGAACAATATGATGCATTAGTCCGCTCTCGGTGAGAAGATCGAGCCCTTGGGCGCGGCTCTCAGAGGTGATGATCATGGTGAATTCATCACGAATACGTTCGGCACTTATTTTAGCCAACAGGTGGGCGTGCTCACAAATAGCGGCCCAAGTATCAGGCTCGATTGTGAACTTAAGTGTGGTGGCAAAGCGGACTGCTCGCATCAGGCGCAGTGCATCTTCTTGGAAACGTTCGCTGGGGTTACCAATGGCGCGAAGGAGGCCTGCTTTCAGGTCCTGTTGACCGTCGACAAAGTCGATGATTTCATCGTCTTTTGGGTTTTGAAATAACCCGTTGATGGTGAAATCACGGCGAGAAGCATCGTCCTCGGGGGTGGTGAAGGTAACTTGATCAGGGTGTCTGCCATCTTTGTAGGAACCATCATGCCGAAAAGTAGCAATCTCAAAAGGGAAGCCGTCTTTGTTCACCAGGATGACTCCAAAGTGAGCACCGATGGCATTGGAGTTGGGGAAAAGTGCCTGAACCTCGTCTGGGGTGGCAGAGGTGGCTATATCATAGTCCTTAGGCTCTGTGCCGAGGAGCATATCTCGCACGCAGCCACCGGCGAAGTAGGCGCGATGACCAGCCTCGGATAAGCGATTGATGGTAGCGAGGGCTGCTGTTTTGAGGTCGGACACAGGTCTATTTAGGCAGAATAATAAGTATTTTGCAGTGTAATTATGCTAGTTCTTCAGCCGCCAAATAGGCTTGCAAGCAATAGTGCCACAAGGTATGTGCCTGCTCCGCCTACTCCGCCTGCGATGCTGTGACACCGAGTCCTGTGTTATTACGTGATGAAACTATCTAGCTTGTTAAGTCCCAAACAAGTCATCCTCGATTTGAAGGGTGAGTCATGTGCCCATGCGCTGGCTCATATGGTAGATCATCTTGTCTCGCGTGGCATTCTTGATTCTAGCTTGCGTGATGAGGTGTTAAGCCTTCTGGAGCAACGGGAAGCGCAAGTCAGCACAGGTATCGGATCGGGTGTGGCTATCCCGCACGCTTTTTCAGATTCCATTGATCATGTCATTGCCGCATTCGGCCGTTCTAGCGAAGGAGTTGATTTTGAAGCGATCGATAATGCGCCGGTGAATTTGGTGATGTTACTCATTGTGCCTGAAGCGCAGCACAACATGCATTTGCAGACTCTGGCGGCTATTGCCAAAATGTTTCATAATTGTTCTATTCGTCAGCAGCTTCATGATGCCGAAACGGTAGAGGATGTGTTGGCTATTTTTGATTCAGATTCTTCCAGCGTCCGCGCGGGAGGAGAAAACTAGCGGGGCGGTTCAATCAGCAGGGTAAACCAGATAATATTTTAGATCATGATGATACAGGAATTAGAGAGGGTAATGTCTCAAGCACTGAATGCGGTGGGTGTTGATTTGCCGGAAGGTTTTCAGGTGCAGGTAGAATCGGCTGCGGACTTACGATTTGGAGATTACCAAAGTAATGCGGCAATGATTCTGGCTAAACGTCTGCGCACCAACCCTCGTGAATTTGCTGCTAAGCTCATTGATGTGATGGAGCTTGGCGATCTTGCGGTGGCAGATATTGCGGGTCCTGGATTTATTAACTTCCGAGTTACCCATTCTGCATGGAGTAAGAGGATGTCATCCTTACTTGGTGATGATAGGCTTGGGGTTGCTTTAGCCAGTCCAGCACAGACGATCGTGGTCGATTTTTCTGCACCTAACGTGGCTAAGCCGATGCACGTCGGTCATATTCGTTCAACGATCATTGGCGACAGCCTGTCACGAATAGCTCGTTTTCTTGGCCATGAGGTCATCACGGATAATCATATTGGTGATTGGGGAACTCAGTTCGGCATGATTATTCATGGTTGGAAAACGGTGCTCAACGAATCTGATCTAGAAGCTGACCCAGTTGCCGAGCTGCTACGGGTGTACCGCACTGTGAATGCGCTATGTGGCGAAGACGATGCGGTGAGAGAAACTTGCAAGCAGGAGCTCGTTAAGCTGCAAGGGGGTGATGCGGAAAATCTCAAGATTTGGGAGAAGTGTGTTGATCTCTCTAAGCAAGGCCTGCAGGGCATATACGACCGTCTTGATGTTGGTTTTGATCACTGGTACGGGGAGAGTTTTTATAATGACAGGCTCGCGCCCCTCGTTGATGAAATGCTTGAGAGTGGAGTGGCTCGTGAGAGTGAGGGTGCCGTTTGTGTGTTTTTTGATGGTGATGCAAAGCTTGATGATAAGCCGGCGATTGTCCGTAAAGCTGATGGTGGTTTTTTATATGCGACGACCGATTTGGCCACCATCGACTTCCGTGTGCAGCAATGGCATGCAGATCAAATATGGTACGTGGTAGGTGCTCCTCAGCAGCTGCACTTCCAGCAAATTTTTGAGGCGACTCGCAAGCGTGGACAGAATCCTAGCATGCATCATATCGCATTTGGTTCGATTCTTGGCGAGGATCGTAAACTGATGAAAACGCGTAGTGGTGACAATGTTCAGCTGGTCGATGTTCTAGATGAGGCTGTAGAGCGTGCCGATCGGGTGATAGGCGAGAAAAATCCAGATATGAACCCGACTGAGAGAGCTGAAGTGGCATCTATTGTCGGCATTGGTTCGGTCAAGTTTGCTGAGCTTTCTCAGCATCGAATGACTGATTATGTATTCAGCTGGGATAGGATGCTCGCGCTTCAGGGAGATACCGCACCCTATTTACAATACAGCTACGTGAGGGTTCGTTCTATTTTCCGCAAGCTCGATGGGCAGATGAATATAGATCCATCGGCACTGTCAATTGAGGCTGACGCAGAAGTTCACCTTGCACGTATGTTGGTCCGCTTTGGCGAGACAGTGCCGATACTACTGGATGATTTTAGGCCCAATCTGTTGGCCAATTACCTGCTTGAGCTGGCCAAGGCATTTCACTCGTTTTTTGAGGCGTGCCCAGTGCTGAAGTCTGAAGGAGAGACTCAAAATACACGCCTTGCTTTATGTGAGCTAACTAGCCAGGTACTTGAGAAGGGACTAGGTTTATTGGGGATTGAGGTTCCTGAGCGGATGTAAGCTCACTCGCGTTTCATTGTTGCGATTTTAGAGAGTTTTTTCTCACTGAAGAGCTCTTTGTTTTTACCGCAGCTTTTGGACTGCGCTGCCATTTCGCAGAGATTGTTCTTCTCTCAGCTGATGACTTTTTTACCGTCTTATGTTCGGTCTTAGAATTGGCTGTGGAGCGGCTTATTTTTTGTTTATGCGAGTCAGCTTTAAGAGGTGGTTTTATCCCAGCTGAACTTGGTATGGGGCATTTCTCTTTGAGATGAGTGACTGTGGCGTGCTGCTTCGTATCTTGTTTGCTGTGGCTTTGTTTGTGGTGTCTTTTTTGACCATTGTGATTGTCGCGGCTAGGAGCTGATTTGGTATCATGGTCCTTGTGCTTGTATGAGCGGTGACCGCTTTTGTGAGTATTAGAGTGGTGTCCAGATGGTTTTGCGCAGGAGACATAGCGACTGCCACTTTTACGATACCAGGTGCTACCATGGTTATAATAACGGTGGCCTCCTACATAGGTGGTGCGATAGCCGTAGGGTAAACGCGATATACCGCTGTAGTGATGAGGCCTGCCGATACTGCCATGATAACCATGGGGGCGAGAGCAGTGGATGTAATGGCTGCCACTGCGGCGATACCATCTGCTGCCATGGTAGTAGTAGGGGTTTCCCCCCACATAGATGGTGGTGTAGCCATGAGGTAGAGTTGTGAATATAGCGCTGCTCGAAGAGCTGTAGCCGCCTTCATAGTAATAGGGGTCAACACAGGAGCTCAATGTTAAGATGCCAAGAGCTGTTAATATGGTGGTGAGGAATGTGTTGTTCATACTTAGATAGACGTAATGGAACGTATATTATTCAATTTTTTGTGAGAGTGTTCAAGGTTCTATAAAATAGGGGTTTGTTTTTGTCACGAGGGGATGGTTTTTGTATTTTTTTTGCACCTTGGGAAAGATGCTGATGCTTGCAATTTTGACATAATGTGGCGCAATGGCACTCGTGAATACGGAACATTGGATCGCAGCGGATCAGGCGCATTGCTGGCATCCTTTCACCCGCCAAGATGATTGGGTGAGGGGAGAGCCTGCTGATCCATTGGTCTTGGTGGAGGGGGATGGTTCATGGCTGGTTGATTCTGAGGGCAAAAGATATATCGATGGCAATGCGTCTATCTGGACCAACGTGCATGGGCACAAACATCCGTTGATTAATCAAGCCATCATCGATCAGCTGGGTAAGGTTGCCCACACCAGTTACCTTGGTTTTGCTAATCCGCGAGCAAGTGAGCTGGCCGAACGTTTATGCGCCATGTTTCCGCCAAAGACCTTAGAGCGGGTCTTTTTTTCTGATGATGGATCCACGGCCGTCGAGTGCGCTCTTAAAATGGAAATTCAATACCGGATGCAGACGGGCCAGCCAGAGCGCGTTCATTTTATCGCATTTGATCAGGCTTATCATGGTGACACGATGGGTGCCGCATCACTTGGCGGAGTGGGTGAGTTTTTCGACCAATTTAGAAAGTTTGGTTTTCCTGTCGAACACCTTGGTGGATTAGACGACCTTGAAGCACTGGGCCATGAGGTGATTGAAAAAACAGCAGCGGTCATCATCGAGCCCCTGATTCAGGGAGTAAACCAGATACGTCCTTGGCCAAAGGGAATGCTTACGAAGTTGAGACAGTGGTGTGATCGCCATGATGTGCATCTTATTCTTGATGAGGTAATGACGGGTTTTGGGCGCACCGGCGAAATGTTTGCCTGCCAGCATGAAGAAGTCATTCCAGACTATTTGTGTTTAGCCAAGGGCCTCAGTGGTGGTTATTTACCATTGGCCGCAACGATGGTGCGCGGTGAAATTTACAACGCGTTTTTGGGGGGGGCTGACAAGGCCCTCTATTATGGTCACAGCTATACTGCCAATCAGCTCGGCTGCGCTGCAGGGCTCGCTAGTTTGAGGGTTTTTGAGCAGGAACAAACACTCGAGCAATTACCCCAAAAAATAGAGTTTTTGTCTGAGCAGTTGGCTAAGTTAGCCGATGATGAGCCGTTTGTTTATGAAGTTAGGCAGTGTGGCATGATTGCTGGAATTGAACTGCGTGGCCGTGATGGTCAGCCCTTCGACAAGCAATGGAGGATAGGGGAAAAGGTATCAGTCATGGCCCGTGAGTATCAGGTTTTAACAAGGCCCATTCTGGATACTCTAGTTGTCATGCCACCACTATCGATTTCCATGGATGAAATCGAAATACTCTGCAGTGGTCTTGCCTCAGCGATCAGAGACTACACAGACATGTACGATGAAGGGCATGATGACTGAGATGACACCGAGAAACAGAAAACGAAGTCAGACACGCTGATCAAAATAATCATGAATCTAGAATCATGAATCGCATAGCCATTGTTGGATCAGGTGCTGTCGGGGGTTATTATGGTGCTCGGCTTGCTGAGGCGGGCTTGGATGTTCATTTCTTGTTAAAGACAGATTATGAATATGTGCGAGACCACGGGTGGAGTATTGAGAGTGTCGATGGCGATATTGAATTGCCTTCGGTAAAATGTGCAAAAACAAGCGAGGAAATAGGTCCCGTTGATTTGGTCATCATTGCATGGAAAACCACTGCTAATGTTCATTATCAACGTGTTGTTACACCACTGATCGGTGAGCATACAGAGATCTTGAGTTTGCAGAATGGCTTAGGAAGTACTGAGGAATTGGCGCGCATTTTTGGAGGCTGGAGGGTGTTCGGGGGGCTTTGTTTTGTGTGTATCAATCGAACCGCACCGGGTCAGCTATGTCACAGTGCTGCAGGTCTGATCAAGGTGGGGGCTTTCGAGTCTGGCGCAGGAACGGTTTCAGAAAGGTTGGCAGCCTTGGTTGAGATGCTCAATAGCAGTGGAATTAATGCGCGTGCTGTGCCTGAGCTTGAAAAAGCCCAATGGATGAAGCTGGTGTGGAATATTCCTTTCAATGGCTTAGCGATTGCCGGGCGCGGTCTTGATACTGAAAAGTTATTGGCTCAACCAGGCGCGGAAGACCGCATTCGCAAGATCATGTATGAAGTGCAGGCCATTGCGGGTGCCCTCGGTTATGCTGTTACTGACGATTTTCTTGATCAGCAGATTGAGATAACAAGGCCAATGAAGGCATACCGCCCATCCAGTATGATTGACTACATGGAAGGGCGTGAAGTTGAAGTAGATGCCATATGGAGGCAGCCGCTTTTAAAGGCCCGGGTGTTAGGGGTTAAAACGCCTGAAATAGAGCGTTTATTGGCGGAAATAGAGCAGCGGATCGAGGAGAGAGGAAATTAATATCATTTTGTACGAGACAATTTCACGAGAGTATGGTTTCCAGTAGCCGCGCAACTAGATAGTAGCCTTCTGGTTGATACATTAAATAATCCTTATATATATATTACAGATGGAAACAGTAACAAAACGCGACCTCGTTATTAAATTGAGCAACAAAACAGGAATTGGGCAAGCTGAGGTGCTTAATGTGCTTGAGACCATGATGGAGACCATTACTAGTGAGCTAGCTAGTGGCAATGCAGTGGTGATGCGCAATTTTGGATCTTTTCAAGTGCGTGAGATGAAAGGCAAGGTAGGGCGTAATCCTAAAAACCCTGGCCAAGACATGAAAATTCCACCTCGTGCCATCGTCAAGTTTAAGCCAGGCAAGGAAATGAAAGAGAGGGTTGCCCGTATTCTTCCCCTCATTCAACAAGGTCAATAGAAGGCTCAGTGGAGAGCTAGCATATCGATGAGTATAGAGTCCAAAAAACAAGAGCTGCTCGAAGAGCTAGGCTTTTTTCATGATTGGACTGAACGCTACGAGTATGTGATAGGTTTGGGCAAAAAGCTCAAACCATTCCCTGCAGAGAAGCAGACGCAAGATAGGCTCATCAAAGGATGCCAATCTCAAGTGTGGTTAGATGCTTCACACGAGGATGGGGTAATGCATTATATAGCCGATTCAGATTCTCTGATCACCAAGGGCATGATTGCGTTATTTGTCCAAGTGCTCGACGGTGAGACGCCAGATGCGATTCTGCAGGCAGACATGGGATTCATTGATGAAACCGGTCTGAAAGAGCATTTAGCGCCCACACGAGCCAATGCTCTCAACCTGATGGCAACGCAGATGAAACAGCGCGCACTGGATTTTGCTAATTAGCGATCCACAAGCCAGGCAGACAAGCCCGATAGCGCGCTATAACAGAGCGATCACCTCTGCTGCTGCAGCCAAAGGTGGATTTCTTGAGCTGACTTTTTACCGACGCCAGGAACCGATTCCAACTCCTTGGCATCGGCATTCCGGATGCGTTTAACCGAGCCAAAGCGTCTCAACAGCGCTTCCTTGCGTTTTGCTGAGATCGCAGGACAGTCATCAAGCAGGCTCTCTCGAACCCGCCTCCGCAAGAGTAGTTCATTATAATTGTTGGCAAAACGGTGAGCTTCATCACGCATACGTTGCATGAGTTTGAGCGCTCCTGAGTCATGAGAGAGAAGTAGCGGTTCGCTGATACCTGGTCTGAAAATTTCTTCTCGTTGCTTAGCAAGGCCAATAACGGGCAGGTCGTGTAAACCAAGACGCTGAAGTTCTCGCACAGCCATGCTGAGTTGGCCCTTACCGCCGTCAACAATGACCAGATCGGGGATAAGCAAGGGAGATTTACCCTCTCGAGCAAGTCGTCGAAGAGCCTCAAGCGGCTGTTCTTGGCTACTCTCAACGTCACAAATATTATTTTCTAGCAGAATGCGTGAGTAGCGCCTCCTGACGACCTCTGCCATACTGGCGAAGTCATCTTGGCCTTGGACTGTTTTGATGCGATAACGCCGATAACTCTTGTTTTCAGGGCTTCCATTTACAAATCGAACCATCGAGGCGACGATGTGATTGCTTGAAACATTAGAAATATCAAAGCACTCCATGATGTTAAGTTGATCTGGCAAACTGAGTGCGTCTCGCAGTTCTGCTAGGTCTTCGCTGGGTTTGACCGTGCTGGGCACGGCACCCCCACTACGGGTAAAACTTCGCGTTGGACTGAGGGTTTTTTCTAAGTTGTCGATGATGTCGCGGAGCCGAGCCGCTTTTTCAAACTGGAGCTTTTCTGAGGCGTTTTGCATTTGCTCACGCAATCCTTGCAGTCGATCTTTTCTGCCTTTTCCCTCGAGTAGGTCAACGGCCTCCATGACGCGAGAGCGGTAATCTTCTTCGGAGATCTTGCCCGCGCAGGGGGCACTGCATGAGCGGATGACATCAGCATGGCAGTGCCGATATTCATTTTCACCGGGTAATCTGGGTCTGCACGTGCGCAGGCCGAATTCACGATTAATCCATTCGAGGGTCGCCTTGATGGCAACAGAGTGAACAAAGGGGCCGAAGTAGCGTGCTCCATCGTCTTTTCTTAAGCGAGTTAGCATGAAACGAGGCAGCGGATCCTTGAGTTGAACTTTCACCATGTAGAAGCGTTTGTCATCGCGCAGGCTGACATTGTAGCGTGGGCGATATTGCTTGATGAGTTTGCTTTCCAGAATAAGAGCTTCTTGCTCATTACGTACGATCTGAAGGTCGAAGTCCTCAATACTGTCAATGAGCGCACGGGTTTTGCGGTCAGCACGCATTTTGCGGGAGGGCATGAAGTAGTTGCCGACACGTTTTTTGAGGTCGCGAGCTTTGCCCACATAAATGATGCCCCCCAGTCGGTCCCGCATCAAGTAAACGCCGGGCTTGTGCGGCGTGTCTCTGAGTTTCTGCTGGATCTTGGGTGTGCTCATCGATGAATGTTACAGAGAGTCGTGTTGGATGCTTTGTAAATCAAATGCTAAGAGAAGACGATTCTTCTTTGTCCCAATGAGTCTATGGCTGGCTTGATAGCTGGCAAGCATGCTCTTGCTCTGCTACCCTTGTCATGCAAAGCGCATTTTGTTGAACTTCCAGTGCTTGCACACGAGAGGAATCGGTCTACAATGCTTCTGACACAATTTCTATGAAATCTAATATTCTTACTTTTGGCCTGTCTTCTGTGGCGATGCTGGCTTCTTCTTATTCCCTGATGGCTGCCGACGCTGATTTGGTGGATTCGCCTGATCCGGTTGACAGCACAGATATTCTTGAGATTCTTTGGATGGGGGGATTCATGATGTATCCTTTGGCTGTTTTATCAGTGATCTGTGTGGTTTTAATCCTCTTCTACTTTTTCACGATACGTCGCAATTCCGTAGTCAGTGATAAATTCATGAGCACGGCGGAGGCTCTTATCAGAAAGCGTGACTACCTAGGTTTGGTGGCACATTGTCACAAACAAAACCAGAGCGTTGCTCGTATTACCGAGAAGACACTCGATTTCATGACGAAGAATACGGGCACGACTTTTAAGGAAGTTCGGGAGGTCGCCCAGGCAGAAGGCTCTCGCCAAGCGGGAATTCTCACTCACCGTATTAGTTACCTCAACGATATCGGCACCATTGCACCGATGACGGGTTTGTTGGGCACAGTCATTGGTATGATCCGTGCGTTCATGGAGATCGCGAGTGGCAACTACGAAGGAGTGCATGCCAATAAGCTAGCAGAGGGGGTCTATCAAGCGCTCGTCACTACGGCTAGTGGCCTAGTTATTGGTATTACAGCTGTTATTTTTTATTCTATTTTCCGCGGTCGAGTGCAGAAATATATTGCTGAATTAGAGGCTGCAGCTACCCACTTAATGGCATTGCTCGCAGCTCAATATAATCGACGTGGTGGTGTGGCTCCTCAGCCAGTTTATTCAAACGATCCAGACGACCAAGGCTATGGCAATGACCAGTATGGCTCGCACGGCAATCAGCGAGATGCCACATCGGCTCCAAGGCCAGCGCCAAGACCGTCCAATGACAGTCCTGAGATTCATGGGATGTAGATCTAGCCACCTTTTTCTTAACTGATGAAATTTCAAACCAGAGAACCTGATTCTGCCGCCTTCCCACTGGCGCCGATGATCGACGTTGTCTTTTTGCTGTTGATCTTTTTCATCGCGACGATGCAATTTTCTCAAAGTGAGCGTGAGCTCAACGTGTCCGTGCCTGTCGCCGAAGAGGGGGCTGATGCTAAACAGACCGTGGGGGAAATTATCGTCAATGTGCGTGAGGATGGAGGTGTGATTGTCGATAATAGTGAAATGACACAGGACCAATTATATGGCAAGTTGACCCGCATTGCAGCTGTTCACAAGAATCAGGCCATCAGAATCCGAGGCGATGGTAAGGTTGAGTACCAGAAAATTGTAGAGGTGATTGATGTATGCCAGAAAGCGGGAATACCTAATATCTCATTTGCAACGCAGGTGCAGCGCCGGCGTAAGTAGCAGACGGTTTTTGTATTCGCTCAAGCAATCAAGGAAGTAAGCAAAAAATCAGTTTTAATCCATTCTCTCTATGAATATTAGCATGCGCATCCTTACTATGGCTCTTCGGGTTTCCCTCACGCTGGGGCTATGCCATTCTGTGGTCAGCGCTCAAAATACTCCGCTGGTTTCCGATCCAGCACAGGATCAATTTGAATTTTGTAAACAGCTTTATCGAGAAGCTAATAATACCGAGGATCAAGCACTCAGAGTAGACGCTTATCAGCGGGTGATTCCTCGTCTGATGACATACATTGAGAGTTATCCCGACCATGTTAATACGCAGGCTGCCAGCTATTATTTGGGTGAGTGTTATTACCAATCTGGATCTATTGATGAGGGCAAAAGGATACTGCACGGAGTGGTGAACCGCTTCAGAGAAGGACGCTACGTAGCACTGGCATCCAACAGGCTTGGTTATGATGCCGTAAATGAGAAAAAGTACAGTCAAGCGGCGGTTCATTTCGGCCGGGTAGCTACGATGGCAACCACTGCGCAAGAGCGCTTCCGTGGTCGATATCAAGAGGCTTCATGTTTTCGTTATGCGGGTAATGTTGATGAGGCCATACAGGCCTTCGCCTTGGTGGAGGCTGCCGAAGAAGCGCCGA
Organism: Verrucomicrobiaceae bacterium; assembly: GCA_009937455.1. Classification (GTDB taxonomy): domain Bacteria; phylum Verrucomicrobiota; class Verrucomicrobiia; order Verrucomicrobiales; family Akkermansiaceae; genus Oceaniferula. Next base: position 18,852 of record JAACFN010000030.1, read on the forward strand.
TCAATTACCGAGAGAGTGCTCGGCTGAAGTTGGCACATCTTTATTTGGCAAAAAAAGAAAACGACCAGGCGAGAGAGAAATTTGAGGCCTTAATGAAGCCTGAGGTTGAGGTCAAACTACGTATTGAAGCGACCCTTAATGTAGGGTTATTGGCGCTTCAGAACAAAGAAGTTGAAGCCGCTGCAGAATGCTTTGAGACGGTATTACTTTCTGATGAAGATAATTTCAAACCAAGCGCGCAGGCAGCTTTGATGAATAGCATGTACACGGCTAAAAAATACCAAGCTGTGCTGGATGTGATGAAGCGTGCAGAATATCCCGGATCACCTGCTACGGAGGCAGTCAAATACGCTATTGCTGGCCGCAGTGCTTATCAGCTGAAGTTATACGACAAGGCGATCCAACTTTTTTCTCAGGCAGAGAGGCAAGTGCCAATGTCCGCAGAGGCCTTTGAAGCGAGCTACTTCCGCTTGCTTTGTTTCTACAATATTAAGGGAACAAACATTCCCATGCAGGTCGATGCCTTTCTAGAAATATACCAAGGTCAATATCCTAAGCATGAAAGAATTCATAAGGCGTTACTCATGAAGGCGGAGACTTTATTTGATGCCGAGCAACACCGTGAAGCTGCATCTGCCTATAACCAGATAGATTCGGAAATTATTGGAAGCTCAAACCAGGCTAACCTCTACTACAAAAGGGGTTGGTGCCTATCTTTGTCAGGTGATCATAATGGGGCAGTGCGTGACTTTACATCTTTCCTGGCGAGGCATGCTGACGACCAGCGTGCACCAGATGTTATTGCGATGCGTGGAAAGTCATTTCTTGCGCTTGGTGACCGTATTTCTGCACTTAAAGATTTTGATTTGCTGATTGAGCGTTTTCCAAAAGACAAGCTGGCAGCTCTGGCATGGCAAAATAGCGCAAGGATCAGAAAAGAGGATAAGGATTACGCGGATATGATTCGCCGATATGAGGAGTTGCTCAAGGGCTTCCCTGACCTTGGACAAGATACTACTGCAAATGCCCA
>JAACFN010000210.1 GCA_009937455.1 Verrucomicrobiaceae bacterium
AGCGGCTCAGAGTCCGGAAGAGATTGTCGCCGGCTTTGACAAGCGGGTGGAAGCCATGTTTCGCGCCGAATCCGGCAAGCCACTGGTGCGCGCGCAGAAGCAGAAGCCGCTCGGTCCCGGACGTGGCAACTACGTTCGGGCCTACTCATATTCCATGGTTGGTTTTGCTGCTCGTTGCCTCTACCTGAACGAGATGCTGGACGAGGCTAATGCCGCGCTCGCCGAAAACGCTCAGCATTATCTCGATAACCCGAAGGACATCAATGACCGCGACAGCTTCCACTGGCACGCGGATGTTGTTATGCGGCTTGTAGAGATGTACGGCAGTAAGGGGATAAAGCATCCCGGCAGGATTACTAAGGAAACCGAGGCACTGGTATTAAAACCGATCTGGGAGTACACGAAGAAGGTTTCCTGGCTCGGTAAAGCTGAGCATGAAAAGTCGCAGACCTGGCACATTTACTTATCAGAGAATCATCATGCCATGAGCTTCACCGTATGCTGGCACTTCTCCAAGATCGCGAAGGATCGCCCCGAATACAGAGATCTGAAGTATGATGACGGTGCCACCGCGGCGGAACACTACCGCGCCTGGAATGAGTATTTCGTGGTCTATTGTCGTGAGCGTGCCCGCAAGAGCCCGTGCATCGAGATGATGAGTGATGACTACAACGCCACGCTGATCAAGGGCTTTTACAATTTCTACGACTTTGGCGACCCGCAGGTAAGGCGTTCGGCCGGACTGCTATTGGATCTCTACTTTGCCTATTGGGCGCAGGAACAGATTGACGGCGTTCAGGGTGGTGGGCGATCGCGCATCTATTTCTACAAGGGACTCAGTCAGGACCGAAGCCACGGAAACGCCCCGCTGGCCTGGTTCTACTTCGGAATCGGCCAGCAACCTGCGGTCTATGGCCATGACGTGAGTGCGGCGCTCAGTGACTATCGTCCACCCGCCGTGGTGGCCGATATCGCGCTCGACGTGTCGGGACGTGGTCGCTATGAAGTGCGGCAGCGTCCACAAGGACTGGGGTTGCAGGGCCGGCCCTTGACAACAGCTGTTACGACAGTACCAACCAAGATGCGAACTGACGGCGGCGGCATCCTGCGCTATAGCTATTGCGGCCCCGCCTTTATCATGGGAACACCGATGACGGCCGCGCGTCCGCTGGAAGACTGGGCGGCAATTAGTGCCCAGAACCGCTGGCAAGGTGCAATCTTTGCAGGTGGACACGATGCCCGGATCGTCCCCATCGTGCGTCCCAAAGACAACCGTCGCGCCTTGAATGCCCAGTGGTCGGTGCAGAGCAAGGGTAGCCTGATCACCCAGAAGCTCAAGCATCACAAGGGCGGAGCTGAGATGATCGTTTGGATGTCGAAAAAGGGGTTGAGCGCGCCCGAGGAGGAAGGCGGCGTAGTCTTTGTGGAGGCCAAGGGTGCGTATGCGGCCATTCGCGTGGCCAAAGGTGGATTCAAGTGGATGACGGGCAAGTTCAAGACGGACCGCTTCATTCCCGAGAACTCAACCATGATCCTCAATGAAGAATACGCCCCCGTGATCCTCGAGGTTATGGCCAAAAGCGACGTCAGCAGCTTCGACGCCTTCAAGGCGATGGTGAAAGCCTGCAGAATTAGTATGAATGGTCCGGTGCTGGAATACAAAACCATCTACGGTGAGCAACTGACCTTCGACACTAGTACCAGAGAGGTGCCCACCATCAACGGGCACTCGGTCAACTACGCCCCGAAAAAGGTCTTTGAAAGCCCTTTCCTCAACGCAAACTGGAACAGCGGTGTCGTGACCATTACCAAGGGCAATCGAAAGAAGGTGCTGAATTTTGAAAGTGGGAACTCAGCTCAGGGCAAGTAGCAACGTTGAGGAACATCGTGAAAGATAACAAACAGATGGAGAGTATTTGCACGTACCGCGCAAAACTCTCATCTGATGTGTTCGACATAAATAAAAAACGGGAAGTAAACATATGAAAACCAGAGATGCAGACCGACTAATGGTCTTTATTTTATGCGGCATTTCTTTTTGGAGCACCGCAGTCATTGCGAATGCGAACGAGGAGAAGGCAACCCAGATAATTAAGCTCTGGCCCAAAGATGCCGCCAGTCAAGGTACCCAGGGCATGGGGAGCCCCAAGCCCGATCGTGGCGATGGACATATACGCCTCACCAATATAACCACGCCTTCATTGCGCTATTTCCCGGCTCCCGGTAAGAAGAAGCCTGTACCCGCGGTCATTTTATGTCCGGGAGGAGGATACGTCAGTCTTGTCACAACGAAGATGACCCCGATTGCCGAATGGCTCAATGGTCACGGAATCTCTGCATTTATCCTGATATACCGGGCCCCCAAAAAACGTAAAGATGCCTTTCAGGATATTCAGCGAGCTGTCCGGATTGTCCGCTCGCGAGCATCAGAGTGGAACGTAGACCCAAGGCGGATTGGCGTAATGGGGTCTTCAGCGGGAGGACACCTTGCGGCCCGGGTCAGTACAGGTTTTGATATTCAAACCTATCAGGAAGTCGATGAGCTTGACGGTGTCAGCTGCAAACCAGACTTCACGGTTTTGCTTTACCCGGCCTATATGAACAAGGGGGAGGTACTGAGTAAGGAGTTTACTGTTTCCAATGAAATCAGCCCAACCCTGATTGTATCAGCCAAAGACGACAAGGGCTTTTTTCCCGGGAGTCCCATTTATGCCAAAGCGCTGAAAGAAGCCGGTGCATCCGTTCGTGTCCATTTTTTTGAGAAGGGCGGTCACGGATTCTCCCTTCGGCCTAAAGAGCACC
>JAACFN010000031.1 GCA_009937455.1 Verrucomicrobiaceae bacterium
CAGCACCCACATTCTATCTGTAACTAAGACATCGATGAAAAAATTATTCCTGTTAGCCCTCCTATCCCAAGCTCTATTCTCCCCCGGTATTGAACTGCAAGCCGCTGATTCAAAAACGGCTAAAAAACCTGCAGCTAAGACAGCGAAAGACCCTAACAATATCGCCCCCACTCACAAGAACGTCAAATACGGCGCGCACCAAAAAGAGCTGGTCAACTTCTGGCAGGTGGAGTCGAAGGAACCACTCGGGCTGTTGCTCGACATCCATGGCGGCGGCTGGATGGGTGGCAAAAAGGCGGAGACCCAGCGCCCCCATCAGCTCAGACACGGCTACCATGTCGCATCCATCAGTTATCCCCTGGTAAACGAGGGCGGGCAACAACCCCAGATGCTCAATGCGGCTCTTCGGGCGGTGCAGTTCCTGCGCTCCAAGGCCACGGAATGGAACATCGATCCTGCACGCATTGTGGTCACCGGTGGCTCGGCGGGAGGCTGCTCCAGCTTGCTGGTTGCCCTGCACGATGACGTGGCGAACCCAAAGAGCAGTGACCCGGTGGAGCGCTTTTCCTCACGGGTGATCGGCGCCGTTGTAGCTGGTGCGCAGACCACCATGAACCCCTTTGTGATCAAAGAGAAGATCGGTGAAAAAACCTTTGGCAACCCAATGCCCTATAAACCCTTTGGAGCTGAGACAGCTCAGGAGCTGATGGACAACTGGGACAAACACAAGGAACTGGTCTTGAGATGCTCCCCCATCACCCACCTCAGCAAAGATGATCCGCCGCTGCACCTCTACTACAACGTCAACCGTGAGTTCCCAACGACCAAGAGTCCCAACGGTATTCACAGTCCGATTTTTGGCGAAATCATGCTCGAGGCCTGTCAGGAAATCGGCGTCGAGTGCCACCTGCAGTATCACGAAAAGGAGAGGCCAAAACCAGCCATCGACCGGCAAGGTTTCATCAATAAGCTGCTGTTGAAATAATCTACTCTAACATCAATAAGGCAATGTATACAAAATCCTCTCTCTGGCTCAGCACCTCCGCTGGGGCAACTACAGCGCCGACATCCGCCCCAAACCCGAGCACAACGGCACTGCCCGATTCACCATAGGCAAAGCTTCCAATTAAGGGGGGTAATTACTCTACTTGAGATGACTTAAACTCTGTTGGCCCTAAAAAACTACTCCTACACTACGAGAGGTTTTAACTTAAACACAGTATGAAATCAGCCCACCTCAGCACCCTGACACTTCTTGCCTGCTCTGTATTCTGTATAGCAGAGCCTCTCGTCATCGCGCACCGGGGATCCTCTGCTGCCGCACCTGAGAATACCATTGCCGCTTTCGATCTTGCCTGGGAACAGCAGGCCGATGGCGCTGAAGGCGACTTTCTCCTGACCAAGGACGGGCACATTGTCTGTTTTCACGATCAGGATACCCAACGTATCACCGGCAAAAAACTCATTGTCAAAAACACGACCCTAGCAGAGCTGCGTCAGCTCGATGTCGGCTATTGGAAAGGTGAACAATACAAAGGCACGCTTATTCCCACCATCGCCGAAGTCCTTGCCACCATTCCTGAAGGCAAGAAAATCTACATCGAAATCAAATGTGGTGCAGAAATCGTTACCCCTCTGCTGCGCGAAATCGAGGCCAGCACACTAGCAAGCGACCAGATCCTGATCATCTGTTTTAAGGCACCTGTGCTCAAAGCCATTAAACAACAAGCTCCCCATTTAAAAACTTCCTGGCTGTGTGGATTCAAAAAAAACAAAGCCGGCACGATCACCCCCACTGATACGAGCATCTTAAAAACCTTAAAAGATATCAAAGCCGATGGATTGAGCTCATCTCACCAACATATCCAGCCTAGCCTCATCAAGCAGATCCAAACTGCCGGTATCAACCATCACGTTTGGACTGTCAACGAGCCCTCCATCGCCACACGCTTCCAGCAATGGGGTACAGGCTCGATCACCACGGACAAACCATTACTGATCAAAAACGCGCTCAAAGCGGTCCCTACTCCTTAAAAATCCACTCTATCTACCAGTATCTACACCGCCGTGCCGGTTTCCTACAAGACACTACCCCTTGCGGCTTGATAGCATTTTTCGGCGACTATCTCTTACGACTATTTTCTTACTGCCCGCGCAAAATCATCTACCTAATCAGCTATGAAAAGCCTACTTACCCTGACATCGCCGGCACTCATCCTAAGTATCCTAATCACGACCAACCCCGCAAGTGCCGAGCCCGCACCGCAACCGGCTGTCAAGAAAGCTGCCCCTGAAAAAAACACCACACCACCGACCGGCAAGGAAGACGGCTGGGTGCAACTCACCGGCAAGGATTTTCAAAATGTGAACTGCCAGGAAGACACCTGGCGCTGGGAAGGAGGCCACGCCTACTGCACCGGCCAACCCGTTGGAGTGATCAGCTCACATGAGCCGCTCGTTGATTTTGAACTGCTCTGTGAATGGAAACACAAACAGCACGGCGGCAACTCTGGTATCTTTGTCTGGGCTACCAAAGAAAGCCTAGATGCACTCCGAGCCGGCAAAGGTCGGCTTCCTAAGGGTATCGAATGCCAAGTTCTCGATCTCGGCTACAAAGAGAACTATGAAAAAGACGGCAAGCGTAAGGCCGACTGGTTCACCTGCCACGGTGATGTTTTTCCGGTTGGCCAGAATGTCCATATGCGCCCCTTCCCTCCTGCTGCACCCGATGGCAGACGCAGCTTCCCCACCGCCAACCACAGCAAGGGCACCAACCAATGGAACCACTACTACATCCGTGCAGAAAAAGGAGTCGTGCGCTTGTGGGTCAACGGCCATGAGGTTTCTGGAGGCGACCAGATCTCACCTGCATCCGGCTACCTCTGCCTTGAGTCCGAGGGAGCCCCAGTTGAGTTCCGCAATATCCTGCTGCGTAAGCTGCCGCTCAAGTAGGACTGATCAGGCTACTTGTTGGCGTCCTGAAAACTCACTGAAGGAAACCCCTGAGTTTTCAGCTTAGCCCCAGCCGCAGGGGCAAAAAACGCCTCGATCAAGCCTGTCTTTGCCGCAAGCGTATAACCCTTCTCCACTCCTAAAACACGTAGAGCGGTCGCCCAGGCATCAGCCTGCATCGCCGTCGGCGCGATCACCGTAATGTTAAGCTGGTCCTGCTTACCTTTACCCGTATTCGGATCTAACACATGCGCACTACGCTCACCCTCGATCTCGGCAAACTGATAACTATCACCCGAGCTTGAGAGCGCCGCTCGACTAAGCTCCATCGATGCAACCACCTTCTGACCCGGGCCTTCGAGATCAATGCCCCAGCCTTTACGACTCGGTGGAGAACCCGCGAGCACGATTTCCCCACCCACAGAAACAGCCAAATTGGTAATACCAGAATCCTCCAACATTCCCGCTAACTCATCCGCAATATATCCCTTGGCAATACCACCAAGATCAAGGCTCAGCGGTTTGATAAAGCTCACTGTTTGATCCGCCTCGTTAAGAACAAGGTCTCGGTAGTCTGCCCTCTCCCGCACAGGCACGGACGCATCTACATCGCCCCGCTTTCTCTCACGCCACAGCTTGCTAGAGGAACCGAGTGTCACATCAAACGCCCCGCCACTCTGTTGAGAAATCTGCTGTGCACAGGTTAACACGGTGAACATTTCATGGCTGACTACCGTGGCTCGTTTGTCTGCTACCTTACAGAGCTTCATCAACTCACTGTCATCACGATAATCGGAAAACACCTTGTCGAGCTCAACGACTCGCTCGAAGCATCGCTCTGCGAGCTGCTTCGCTTCAGCCCGATCAGCACTATAAAAAACTAGGCGAACAATCGTTCCCAAATGGGCTTGGGTGAAAGTATAGCGCTTGGGTTCAGTTACTAACTCATGTTCTTGAGCAGCAAGTGGCGTTACCCATCCGGGCAATGTCATGCACGAGGCGACAGCAATGACTGCTAGCCTAGCGGTATGCTGCCATCTCACCATCTTCAGCGACTCCTGAGTTCCATGCGCGATACATTTCCTCAAGACTTGGAATATTCGCTGGCCTCACAAGCCGCATGCCAAGCCATGGCGTGTCGGTATGATACCAGAGACTTTTTGGGCTTTGCGGGTCAGAGGCTTTCCAATCAGGTCTCGATGGATGACGTGCCGCCGATGAAATCGCCTCGATATCCTGCTGCCAATAACCACCTTTGGTGACATGCGGGTATGCCTTGGTAGCAATAACCCATGGATCCTTCTGTGCCTTGTTACCAAAATGTTTCAGGCGGTTGTCTACGTGCTGGTCGAGGGTCCACTCAAGCACATTGCCGTGCATGTCATAAAAACCCCAGGCATTAGGTTTCTTCTGACCCGGTAGGTCGTAGGTGCTGGATGCATCACCACCGATCAAAGCATACTCACCTGCCTTGGCCGCATCATCACCCCAGCTGAACTTCGTGGTAGAACCTGCGCGGCAGGCGTATTCCCACTCTGCCTCGGTAGGAAGTCGATAGAAGTGGCCCGTTTTATAACTTAACCACTGACAGTACTTGTTAGCTGCGTGCTGAGTCATGCTCACTGCAGGGTGACCTTCACGAGGCATACCATAGGTCATCGGGTGATAAGGAGGCGTCGGGCGAGCCATGAGCTTACCATCGTCTTCGATCGTCTCACGCATGAAGTCAACTACTTGGCCGTCTTTTTCCCGAGGAAGCTCAGTGATCATAAAGGGCTCATATTCCTCCCAAGTCACCTCGTACTTGCCCATCCAAAAAGGAGAGATCGTTGCCTCGATGACGTCATCGGCTTGGTCTCCCTGCCAGCGAAAACTGCCACCCTTCACGGGAAGCATTTCGAAGGATACTCCGTTATCAAGTTCCTCGGTATAAGCCTTGCCCTGCGAGCCCTCGGCCGGTGTAGCCTTGCCCTGCGAGCCCTCGGCCGGTGTGGCCTTGTGTGCATCCTTCTCCACCTGTTTAAGAATGCGCTCACGGATAAGCTTGGTGAGGCGCATTTGCTCTTCATCCACATCATCACCCAGATCAATCACCCGTGGTTCGGGCTGTGCTGCGGGAGTAGAGACGGTGGGTGTAAGCAGAGCCCCAGGTGCAGCCGCTTTATGTGCGGCCTTAGCTGCCAGATCCTTCACTCTGATATTCCTGAATGAAACCAAATCTCCATGACCGGCAAAGCCAATGAAACCCTCCGTTAATTTAATGCCGGGATGCGCCTTATTCTCCATGAACTGCTTCACCTTACGGAGATCACCATCAAGGATAGGCACCCCGTTGAGTTCCACCTGAATACGGCTACCTTGGACAGTAACGATCTGATGATTCCACTCGCCCACAGGACGTAGATAACCACGGTGTGCAGCAATCATGCCGTAAGCACTGCCGTGAAATTGACGTTCATCAAGATCCTTGTATTTGTCTGCCGTGTCATCGAGCACCTGGAGCTCACACATGCCAACATATGAGCCATTGCCTTTGCCGGGATAACGAATCAGCAAGCCATTGTTACCACCGGGTGGCAGTTTAAATTCAAGAGCGAGCTTAAAGTCACTGAATGCTTTTTTGTCGTAATACATCGCACCTTTACCTCCGACGAGGGCACCATCAATGACTTTGAAGCCATCGGCCACCTGCATCTTCCAGCCTTTTGTTGAGCTTCCGTCAAACAGACTCACCCAGCCATCACCGGATGCCGCCTCGGCTAGAATCTTATCGGCTTCCACCGGCAAGATCTCACGCACGGCAATGTTACGCCACGCCACTGGGGCTCCGTGTGTTTGCAAGATGATTGGCCCGAGCTTCGCTAGAGGCCGGTCTCGTTTCCAGAAGTTTTGCATGTAGACACCATCCACCACCAGCTTGTCATTGAGCCAGACCCATGTGCGGGAGCCAATTTGGCGAATACGTAACCGGTTCCACTCTCCGATCGGCTTGTCAGCGTGCACCAGCGGGTGCTTTCCAGCGCCGGCTCCCTTGTTGTTCCACAAGCCACCCGACCCCTTGTCAGCACCGTGCTTCCACTTGCCAGCTTCTTCCCGCGTGTCCCAGATCTGAACCTGGGGGGTGCCGCGCATATAGATACCACTATCAGAGTTGGCATCGAGGCGGAAATCGACAAGGAATTCCACATCCCCATAATCTTTCTCCGTGCACAAATACGGCCCATGGCCATCGTTGATAATCACCCCATCTTTAATCTGCCAATGCACGGGAAAGACCTCGAGATCCTTCTTGCGCTTAGCGGCAATCTTCTTGGCATCCCTGAGCTTGACGTAGTCATGGGGATTCTCCGCGCGCCAGCCACTGAAGTCCTTGCCATCAAATAAGGAGGTGAAGCCTTCAGGAGGCGACTCGGCAAAGCTGTGGGTAGTAGCAAGCGCCAGAAGCCCTGCCACCTGAGAAATGAGGTGTCTTGTTTTCATCTTGATAAAGGTAAGAAAGAGTCCGGACAGACTCTAGGAAAATTTTGTTATTCCGATTTCAGCTGCTGGGCGCGGCTGGAACGGGGTGTCAAAGTTAAGCCCCTTACAGTCGATGAGCTGATCTGTGGACGACATGATCTGCTTGTCTGTGATGAGCTGCCCGGTGTAGCCGGCTGTCCGCCCCATGATCGCCAGCGCATGACTATTCTCCATCTTGCCTATGACATCATTAAAGACCTTACCACTGCGAATATGCTGAAGCAGTATCTCATGCTCATTCTGGTAGCCGAGGCCGCCCTTACTACGCCAGACAACCTTGCCGTCACGCTTGATGGAAACACCTCCTTTATTCGCCTCGGCAATGCCCTTAGTTCCCAAGATTGCATCACCACTGGCGGTGTAAGTCCCTGGAATCTGGCGCCCGAGGAAATCAGCCCGGCGCCCATCTGCATATTCAAAATTAAGAGAGAACTGATCCCAGTTATTGGCGCCCACTAACGGTTTCACATTGCCTCCCGCACCGTAGCACTTCACCGGCATTTGATCCCCCATCGCCCACGACATCTTGTCGAGTCCATGGATCATGAACTCCAGCATGCAATCACCGCTCAGCTCAAGATAGCTCTGCCAGTAACGCAGTGCCCACTCCATATCAGACATCGTGGCCGGCTTAAATTTAATATCAGGCATTTTGTTAGGTCGCTGCCCTCCACAGTAGGATGATGAAACTGACACCACATCCCCAATCTCACCTCCCTGAATGCGTTTGTGCAACTCCATCAGATGAGTTGAATAACGCCAGACCAAGCCGGTCATAACGGACAAGCCAGCAGACTGCGCCTTCCGTGATGAATCCACCACACTCTTCAAACCGGGGATATCATTTGCGAAGGGCTTCTCCATGAAAACGTGTTTGCCGGCAGCTACGGCAGCGGCCAGATGCAAGGGCCTAAATGCTGGAGGGGTCGCTAAAATAACGATATCAACACCACTATCGATGACTTTCTGATAAGCATCAAAGCCAAGAAAAATACGCTTCTTACCATCGGTATCTATCCGCCCACCCATAGTATTGCCTTCGTATCTCTTGATTCGATTTTCAAAAATATCAGCCACCGCCCAGATCTTGGTATTGGGATCCGCCGCTAAAATATTTTTCAGAGCTCCACCACCGCGACCTCCGAGACCAACCACCCCTACCTTAAGGACTTTGTTGTTGCCGTTCTGAGCCTGCACATAAGGTGCTGCCAAGGGACTCAGTGCTACTGCTGCTGCTCCAAGAGACGCTTGTTTGACAAAATGACGGCGCTCCAGATTGAGCGAGCTGTCATTGGTTTTTGAGTTAGCTTTAGCGTTGTTTTTATTATTCTGATTCATGGTCATGATGTTGTGATTAAAGGTCGAAGGTCTTAAAATCTGCAGTGCGGCATAAGTAACAATGCATTCTTACTATAGGAACGCTGCTATCAATCACAATCTGTCATTCATAGCGCGCCGCGTCTTGTAGGAAACCGGCATCGCGGTGTATAAAAACCATGATTTACGCTGGATACCTCTTATCTACTGCAAATCATCCATATTTACTGGCCATCACATCACGAAAAACCCTTTGCTTTTAGGATATTCAATTGACCATATCCTCGATCGGGTGCTTGAATACACCCATGTACGAGGCAAAAGGAAAAATTAAGGTCATTTTTGACACCCAGGAGTTCCCCAGCGGATTCAGTAAGCGTGAGTTTGTAGTCACCACAGGAGACGACAACTATCCACAGGATATCAAATTTGAAATCATCAAGGACAAGTGCGCATGGCTAGACAAGTTTGAGGCTGGCCAAGAGGTCACCGTTCATTTCGACATCCGTGGTAACGAGTATAAGGACAAGTATTACGTTAATCTCAACTGCTGGAAAATTCTCGGTGGTGCAGGTGCAGATAGCAGCCAAGCAGCGCCGCAATCATCCGGCAATGAGGTTGAGCCCTCCCCGGACGATCTCGTCAATGACGATATCCCGTTTTAGAGCTTTGCGTCTAAAGCACTGCGGCTCTTTATGGCGATAACAAACAACCAAGCATGAAGAGCGATTTTCTCGTTATCGGCACTGGTATTGCCGGGCTAAGTTTTGCCCTCCGCGCGGCTAAGCATGGCACGGTGAGCATTATCACCAAGGGCAAGCCGATGGACTCCAACACCGCCTGGGCACAGGGGGGAATTGCCAGCGTCTTGCCTGAGGGTTTATGTGAGGAGGGTGACAGTGTCGAAAGCCACGTTGCCGATACCTTAGACGCAGGTGCCGGTCTCTGTGATGAGCAAGCCGTTCGCACGATCCTCTCCGAGGCTGGTCAGACCATTGAGGAGCTCATCTCTAACGGTGTTGATTTTGATAAAGAATCCCCATCTGATGAGGCATTCTCACTTGGCAAGGAAGGTGGTCATAGCCACCGTCGTATTCTCCACTCTAAGGACACTACAGGCAGGGAAATCGCCGAATCTCTTCTCGAGACCGCGCAGCAAACAAAAAACATTTCCTTTTATGAGCAGCACTTCGCCATCGATCTGATCACCTCCCGTAAGCTCGGCATGGTATCAGAGGACCGCGTTCTCGGCGCCTACGTGCTAGATGAGTCCACAGGTAAAGTGCACCGCTTCCGTTCAGACCGTGTCATCCTCGCTACTGGCGGCTGTGGCAAGGTCTACCTCTACACCACCAACCCAGATGGCTCCACCGGAGATGGTGTCGCCATGGCCTGGAGAGCAGGTGCCACCATCGCTAACATGGAGTTTGTTCAGTTCCATCCTACCTGCTTTTACAACCCCGCCGCCACCGGCGCCAAAGCTCGTTCTTTTCTCGTCTCTGAAGCCGTTCGCGGTGAAGGCGGCATTTTACGAGATGAAGATGGTGATGAGTTCATGAAAAAATACGATGAGCGCAAGTCTCTCGCCCCACGTGACATCGTAGCCCGCGCAATCGACCATGAGATCAAGAAAACAGGCGCTCATTGTGTTTACCTCGATGTAACCCACAAGCCAGAGGGTTTTATGCAGGAGCGTTTCCCTCACATCTATAATACTCTGCTCGAATTTGGTCTGGATTGTGAAAAAACTCCCATCCCAGTCGTTCCCGCTGCGCACTACCAATGCGGTGGAGTTGTTACTGACACCGATGGCCGGACCGACATCCGAGGACTCTTTGCCATTGGCGAAGTCGCTTGCACTGGTCTGCATGGCGCCAACCGGCTTGCCTCTAACTCTCTGCTAGAAGGGCATGTGGTCGCGCGCCGTTCTCTGGAAAAAATGCTTAGCCTGCACCCACTCGATAAACCCTCCCCCACCGCACCGGATATCCCCGTATGGGAGTATGCCGATACCGCTCCTCCAGATGAGTTGGTTGTCATCTATCACAACTGGGACGAGATTCGCCGCCTGATGTGGGACTACGTATCCATTGTGCGCACCACAAACCGCCTCGACCGAGCCGCGAATCGCCTCAGCAACTTGCGCCGTGAAGTGCGTAGTTTTTACTGGGGACATCGGGTCACCTCTGATATTCTAGAGCTTCGCAACTTAGTCGCCACCGCCTCTCTGATTGTTGATTGTGCTCTCCGGCGTCACGAATCCCGTGGCATCCATTACACCTTGGATTTCCCTCAAAAAGACGAACGCCAAAATAAGCCGAGCACCCTCAGAAGATTCTAATCCTTCACCAAGCTCAGCCTCTGACCATGAAGTATCCCTTACTACTCATTGCACTGGTTCTCACTCTTCCCTGTATGGGACAGAGCAGCTCTTATAGGGTGAAGAGCTCTGCACCCCAGGTCAGCACGCCCAGAGCTGCCGCTGACCCCACCAGCGTCAACCGTTATCCGTGGAAGCAAAACATCACCGCCACCGTCTTCTGGATCGGCGAAAAACCTACCGCCAGAAACCCCACTTCCAACCACGCCAGCTCATGGGACACACGTTGGCAGGAAAATTATGGTGGCTATGACAACCCAGATCAAGCAGCACGCATTCAATATCGGCCCAAGGCATTTACACCTAAGCTCAACCCCTTTTATGTCGCCCTGCCTTACAATGACTGCCTCAATTACAAAACACACTGCCCACACGCAAGCCGGGTGATTCCATGGTGGCATCAACGATCTGACAAGCGACCTGGCAAATCCTCATGTAAAGGCCGCTGGCTTCAAATCGTCTACGGCAAAAAAGTCTGTTACGCTCAATGGGAAGATTGTGGCCCATTCACCACCGATGACTGGCCCTACGTATTTGGCGACCAGCGCCCCAAAAACACCAAAAACATGGCTGCTGGTCTGGACGTTTCCCCTGCCGTACGCGACTACCTCGGCATGCCATCCAAGGCCAAAGTGCATTGGCGCTTCGTTGACTTTGCCGCCATACCTAAAGGCCCTTGGGCTCAGTACGGCTCCAACAATCCGTTTCTCCATAATCACCTCGATCCGCGACGTAAGGCACTACAAGAATACATGGATCATCTGCGTAAAATACGTGACGAAGCCTACGCACGGGAGAATAACCGGCGCTAGCCTTCTTGCTAAAATCATGCACGGCCAACAGGGCAACTACGCATATTGGATACTTTTTACAAAAGATTCACTTGCTTTTTCTGCGCAAGGACACTAATTCCCTCCGCACCACGTATCTACGTTTGGCACCAGTGCTCGGGTGGCGGAATTGGTAGACGCGCTAGACTAAGGATCTAGTCCGGGTTAACCGGGTGCGGGTTCGATTCCCGCCTCGAGCACCATTTTAAAGCTCTCCCAAAGAGGCGGGATGAGAACCCTTCCGAAGCAAGCTGGCAAAGCCAGTGAGCGTAGGCCCGGGTTTGAACGCACACGAAGTGCGTGCATCACGCATCTATATACTAGAAATCCACACAGGATTTCTACACCTCAGCATAGCCGGAATAGAATGAAGGCATTCCCGCCTCGAGCACCATTTTAAAGCTCTCCATCCCTCATACGGATCGAGAGCTTTTTTGCGTCCATGAATCCGCCAGAACGAACTGAGATCCTCCAAGTAGACATCTTTAAAATTTCCAAGTACCGCCAGCCGGAATCGAACCGGCACGAATGTTACCATTCAACGGATTTTAAATCCGTCGCGTCTACCAATTCCGCCATGGCGGCATACTTGGAAGTGACCTCGAACAAGCTGATGCTCATTCGAGATGGGCTGCACATTAAGAACGCTTTTTGATTTCGTCAATGGCAGCCTGCAACGATTTGATCTTTTTTGCATCCAGCTCGGAATTCTCTATAATGCCCTTGAGATAATTCCCGCATTCTTTCGTTCCCACTTTACCCAAAATCTCGGAGGCCATGCTCAGGTGACCCGTATCCATCTTAGCAATCTGAGGTAAAAGCATCAGTTCTGCACCAGCCCCCAACTTGATAAAGTGATCAGCCCACAGAACAGGGTCCTTGTTCCACAGCTCCATGAGAATCAACTCACATCCTGCTACTTGACGATCGATAAGCAATTCCATGCACACCTTCGAGACCCTACCCTCTGCATGCAGATTTTTAGCTGCGTTAAGCACAGCTTCGCCTATATCAGATTCCGGCTCCGCCCAGACCTTGAGCGCTCTAATGATTTCTAGCTGCAGCTCAGGGTGGCTGACTGGCAACATATCAATAAACTGCTCGGTGATGTCAGCACGAAGCTCTCCCGGCTTGGCACTAGCGAGCCGCTTAGCTGCCGCCAATTGCCATTCAGGATCAAAGTGCTTCAATGACTTTAAGTTGAGAAACTCAAAATCAGGATCCTCCGGATCCTTCAGCTTCACTTCATCCACCTCAGTCATCTTTGCGCTATCGGTAAAAACCTCAATGAGCCGCAAATCTTTTTCCATTTTTACAACCTGACCAAAACGTTCACAAAGTGTCGCAATCTGCTCGATGCTCTTTTTCTGCTCCACAAGAAGAATCATCGCGGCTTGGCCGGT
>JAACFN010000032.1 GCA_009937455.1 Verrucomicrobiaceae bacterium
GATCAATTCTGATATGGAAGTGACCAGCCGCACCAAAGAAGCCTCGTCGAGGGTGCCGTCTTTTTCAGAAGTTAAGACCCCTGTTCCAATTTTGATTACTACGATGTCTCGTGCCATGATTTGATAATGCTAACTATGGGAAGCGATGCGAATTGCCTGACACACAGCAGGAAAAACCTGTTTCTTACGACTGACTACACCAGGAGCTTGAAATACACCATCTGCATCTCGCTCAAAAACAAGGGCATTGATGATTTGTGAATTACCACTGGCAAGCAGAAGACTATGGTGACTGTTAATATCAGTAACAATAAGAAGGGCCAGATCATACCCCTTAATCTCAATGAGGGAATCAAGAGCGGCACAAAGCTCCTCCTTACGCGCAGCAAATAAATCCAAGCCAGACTCTTCAACATGCGAAATACTCACTCGCGCAGCATTTTCTTCAAACACCTTGCGGTCTGCATTGATTGCCTCCACCGCAGTATTGTGAGCTAATAACGAACCTGATGCAAAAAAGTCATGGGTAAACTCGGCAGCATTGACAGAGGCAATGCCACACAACCACTCTAGAACCTCCCGGTCCAAGTCTGTCGTGGTTGGCGAGGTGAGGTTCAAGGTATCTGAAACCATACCGGCAATCAGGCACAACGCCACTTCTCTTGGGATATCGATTTCTGCATACCGGTATTCACGGGCAACAAGCGTGCAGGAGGAGCCAACAGGCTCATTGATATATCTAATCGGTTCTCGCGAAACTAGATCACCGGCCAAACGGTGATGATCAATGACCTCGATAACCTCGGCCTGCTCCACGCCTTCGACTGCTTGGGAATACTCATTGTGATCCACCATCACTAAACGAATCCGCGGCGGATCAATCAGGTCAGATTTTGAAATAACTCCCATCAAGCAATTATCACCAGGATCAATTACAGGAAACAGATCTTGTTTTACAGAAGCTAGGCTGTCTCGCAAAACTTTAACAGAATCATGAGCCATGACACGAATGATATCATCATCCAAAGCATGACTCACCATCCTAGAACATCGAATGAGTTTGGAAGCCGTAGCCGTATCCTGCTTGCACCTGAGGATGACAACCCCTTTTTCCTTGGCTGATTCCACAAGCTCAGCCGCAACATCAAATCCTCCCGTCACAACTAACATACAGACACCATAATCAATGGCTGTTTGCTGAATGATGGGGCGGTCCCCACAAATCACCACATATGACTTAACGTCTCCTGTTTCAGTCGCGTGCTTAAGTCGTTTTTTAACCGTGTCCACGCTCGATGCCCCCACTAGCTGAACAATCTCGCGCTCCTCGGCTTTTAGATCGGCACCTCCCGCCAGGGCCCCCAGCGTTACCGCAATCTTTTTAGGGCAGGCAATCATCCTTCTCACAGACTCAGGATCTGTATCGATGGGCATAAGCAGTTGTAAAAGATCCAAGTATTTCAACAAACCACACAACTGGTTGTTTGAATTTACCACAGGGATACTTCGAACCTTTTCAGCGAGCATCAGTTGATACGCCTGGAGGAAAGTAGCGTCATCACTGACCTTCACAACGTCCTTACGGCAAATCATTTCGGCGGTCGCGCTAACATCATCCAGCAACAACGGCTTTTCCATGCCTGCCTTTTCTAGCACCCAGGCAGTCCTCGTTGGCACGGCGCCACAGCGTGCAGGCAAGGCTTCTGCATGCCCTTTCTTCTGCAACAAATCTGCATAGCCAATGGCAGAGCATATGGCATCAGTGTCAGGGTTTTTGTGGCCGATCACATAAAGCGGCATATTGGGTGAACTCGACATGGAATAATTGAAAGCGAAACCATCTCTTATCAGAGGCTGATTGGCAATGCTCAGATGAGACATTTATTAAAGAGCTAGGAACATGCCTGCCTGCATCAAAAAGCATTATTGACCACGTTGACTTCCGCCAATTCTCGGTCACACAGAATTACCTCAACAACATCAAACCTCCAGACCAAGTCACGTTTACCCAAAAGGTTGAGCCAGGCATTTGCACCACGCTCGATAAGCTGTTGCTTGTTTCTATCCACCGCATCAAGCGGCCTACCATAGCCTTTACGCGTTCTTGTTTTCACCTCAACAAAGCTCAGCGTCTGCCCATCACGCGCGACAATATCGATTTCACCACCTCGAGGGCCCCTATAATTTTTATAAAGAACCTTTCGCCCATTTAACGACAGGTAGTCAGCGGCGATACGTTCCCCTAGCGCTCCTACCTCTTGAGCCGAGAGCTTAGCTCCATCTTTTTTAAAGATGCGGCAAGGGCGCCGACTGGGACGGCAGCTAAAAACGCAGCCAAGGCGACGCAAACATCTGCGGATAAATGAAATCAGAGAGCTCACAAAAACGTTCAATCAAGACAGGTTGGCAAAATCACTTGATTAATCGTCACTGTATTTTTTGTGCCCTTCTTTTTTGCCGGCTTTCACCTTCGTCATAGCCGCGTCAACTTTCTCCACATCCTCCTCTAGGTAAGCTATTTCGAGCTCGCATAAACTCGCATAGGACAAGCCCATCATGCGGCGGTAGTCAGCAAGTGCCTTAGCCTTATCTTTGCCATCAGGCATACCCTTGATGAGTATTGGCACAAACTCCATGCCCTTTCGCACCCCATCCGCTGCCCTCCGTGCTGCCTCGGCACCCCCAACCCAGTCATTTCTGTCTATTTTGCGCAGACTCTTGAGGGCATCACTGCTCTGCTCCATGGTCTTAGTCAATGGGGTGTCGTCATCGTCATCAGCATGAGCTGGAGTGATCGTTGATAGTGCACAAATGAAGCAAACCGACAATAAACGTAACAAAGAAGTATCAAATTTCATCGCATTTATATACATCTCAGAATCTCAGATCTGTCAATCTCGTTGAAAATACAGCATTCTGCTCACTTGGCATCGCCAACGCTGGACACCCCTCGTTTTAGTCGCTAAAAATAATCTCAGACATGGCAGCCTCGAATGGAAATAAGGTGAAAGAAAAAAAACTGACCCCTATGATGGCTCAGTATCAGACAATGCGCCGCTCATTGCCTGATGACATCCTCTTGTTTTATCGTCTGGGTGACTTCTATGAGATGTTTTTTGATGATGCCAAGACCGCGGCCAGCGTTCTCAACGTCGCCCTGACAAAACGCAATGACATCCCGATGTGTGGTGTGCCGCACCACGCAGCCCAAGGCTATATCGCCAAACTCATTAAGGCAGGCAAACGAGTCGCCATTGCAGAGCAAACAACCGAACCTCAGCCAGGCAAGATCGTCGAACGAGAAATCGCTCAAATTATATCTGCAGGCACCGTAACCGACATCACCCTCCTGGATGATACTCGCCACAACTACATTGCCGCCGTTTACCAATCAGGAAAAAAGATAGGTCTCGCCTATGCCGACCACTCTACTGGTGAATTCACTGTGGCCGAGTTTGACCATGTGGATCCTTTAAAAGATGCTCTGCAAAGCTTGGCTCCCAAAGAATTGATCATCGGCGACGACCAGCTCGACCTATTTGGACACCTCTCTGGCTGCCTCCCCTACGATGGTTATGCCTTTCTGACTGACCAGGCACGAACATCACTCTGTGACCATTTCAAGGTTCAATCACTGCGCGGCTTTGGCTGTGATGAAATGTCTGCAGCCATTTCTGCCGCTGGCGCCATTCTGCACTATCTTTCTTATCAGCTGCGCCGATCTTGCGAACACATTCGCCACCTAGCCGTAAGAAATGGCGGTGACCACGTCATCATTGACGCGTCATCACAGCGCAACCTCGATCTTGTCGATTCTCCTACCGGCAGGCAGCACTCATTACTTGGCGCACTCGACCGCACCGCGACACCTATGGGAGCGCGCAAACTGCGTGATTGGATACTACATCCACTTCATGACCTTACCCTGCTCACTTCCAGGCAGGACCTCATCGAAGCCTTTCTTGCCGAGCCCTTCCTGATGGGTCAATGCCGGGAGCAGCTCAAAGGCATTCGCGACATTGAGCGCACCACCTCAAGACTGTCTCAAAACTCAGGCAATGCGCGCGACCTGATGTCATTGCTCACTTCACTGCTCCAAATCCCCAACCTACGCAGCCACCTGGAGGCTCTCAATGAGCAAGCTCCTGAAGACGAATTTCAAACCAAACTACTTAACGAACTCCATCAATTTCCAGAACTCACCGCATTATTAGAAAGCGCACTCATTGATGAGCCCTCAGCGGGCACCAAAGACGGCGGCATCATCAAAGATGGATTCAACGCTGAGCTCGACGAGCTACGATCAGCCTCATCAAGCGGCAAACAATGGCTGGCAGAACTTCAGGAAACGGAGCGGAAAAGAACAGGCATCGATTCACTTAAAATTAAATTCAATAACGTCTTTGGTTATTTCCTAGAAGTAACCAAAGCCAAGGTTGAGCTCGTCCCCGATGACTACCAGCGCAAGCAGACCATGACCAATGCCGAGCGCTACATTACTCCTGCGCTCAAGGAAATGGAAAACAAAATCCTGGGAGCCGATGAACGTGCCAAGCAACTCGAATACGAGGAATTCATCAAGCTAAGACAAGCCGTAGCGGATGAAATAGACCGGCTTCAACAATGTGCTGAATCACTAGCCACGCTGGACGTCTTGCTCGGACTCGCCGAGCTCGCCCAACTCCACCAACATACTCGACCCATCATCGATGAGTCACGAGATCTACACATCAGCAATGGTCGTCACCCCGTTCTAGAACAAACCCTCGTCGATGAAAAATTTGTCCCTAATGATACGATCATTGAGGAATGCAGCTCACGCCTTATCCTGCTGACGGGCCCCAACATGGCAGGAAAATCGACCTATATTCGTCAGGTTGCACTCATCACCTTGATGGCCCAGATTGGAGCATACGTTCCTGCAGAGAAAGCACGCATCGGTCTTGTTGATCGTATTTTTTGCCGTGTTGGTGCCTCAGACGACCTAACCAGCGGACAATCCACCTTCATGGTCGAGATGAACGAAACCTCGCTCATCATCAATAACGCCACCGAAAACTCGCTCGTCATTCTCGATGAGATTGGCCGAGGCACCGCCACCTTTGACGGCCTCTCCATTGCCTGGTCGGTCGCCGAGCATCTCCATGATACCATCAAGGCACGGACCCTTTTCGCGACCCACTACCATGAGCTTACCGACCTATCACGCACTCGAGAAGGGGTAGAAAACTACAACGTTGCCGTTCGTGAGTGGAATGACGACATCATCTTCTTACGTAAAATCCTGCCCGGAACTGCGGACAAGTCCTATGGTATACAAGTTGCCCGTCTCGCAGGCCTTCCTCCCACGATCATCGAACGCGCCAAAGATATTCTCTCTCATCTGGAAATGAATTCCACCCGTCCAGAAGCCAAAGGAAAACCCAAGGCAAAAAACACCCAGAACAATCCCCTGCCTGAATCCCCTCCTCCTCAGATGGATTTATTTAGTTGATCATAAAACATTGAAAACACATCAGCCCATAGGAATTCTTGACTCCGGAATCGGCGGACTTTCAGTCCTCAATGAGATCCGCAAGACCCTACCCAACGAGTCCATCATTTATTTTGGTGACAGTGCTTGGTGCCCCTATGGCGCGCGTGACGCTGATGAGATTCAACGTCGCGTATTTGCCGTGACCGATTTCCTGCTATCAAAAAACTGCAAGCTCATCGTCATTGCGTGCAATTCAGCTACCATCGCCGCCGTAGAAGCGCTGCGAGCAAGCTACCCGGTTCCCTTTGTCGGCATGGAGCCTGGCATCAAACCTGCAGCCGCCATCACCCAAACAGGCACTGTCGGCGTTCTCGCAACAGAAGCCTCCCTCGCTGGCAAAAAATTCCACCGCCTCGTCGATGATCACGGTAGCGGAGTAACCATCATCACCAGACCATGCCCTAACTTCGTCGAGCTTGTTGAAAGCGGTGACTTCGACAGCCCACGTGCACGTGCTATGGTTGAAGAAGAAGTCCTACCTCTCATTGAGGCAAATGCTGACATCTTGGTATTGGGCTGTAGTCACTTCCCTTTCCTCAGGCCTCTCATCGAAGAAGTCGCCGGACCTAAGGTCACCGTTATGGATACTGGCATGGCTGTAGCCCAACGAGTGAACCATTTCATCGCCGGTGAAATCATGGCACCTACCCCAAGCTATGAGATTTTCACGAGTGGTGATCTTTCTCATTTAAAAAAAGAATTCCCCATTCTCTGTCCTAATCTGAAAGCATCACTGAACCATGCTGACATCTGAAACAAGCTACCTGCAGCTCGATCAATGGCAGCAATTAGCGGAAAAACACCGCATCAAAGTTAAGCAATGGACTGTGCCTTATCGCCGTCGTAAGGCATCGCATCAGCAGCACCCCGTTCTGGATTTCCTCTTTACCTACTACCCCTTTTCACTTGGGAAATTAGAACAGTGGCACCCGGGCTACGGCATTCAACTCGAGTGTGACAAAAAACGCCCAGAGAGGTATCAGACAAAACACTATCAACAACTTGAATCCATCGTTTCACTTTCTACAGATGCCCTATCAGACAAAGAGCTCGCACGCCTTCAATGGATTCACAATCTTTTATGCCTAACCCAGACAAGAACGCCCAACTTCGCCTGTCACGGGCTTCACGAGTGGGCGATGGTCTATCAAGGTCAGGATATCAGACACAGAGAATCTACCCCATTGAGACTTGCTCAAGATGAGATTGACCATCTGGTATCAACCAGAACCATTACCTGTAGTCACTTTGACGCTTACCGCTTTTTCTCTCCGGGTGCCCTGACCCTCAACAAACTCAAACCCACCCTTGATGGCCGCCAAGACTCCGAGCAATGCGGCTGCCTGCACACCAACATGGACCTCTATAAGTGGGCCTCCAAATGCATGCCTTGGGTGGGTAGCGATCTCCTCTGGCAATGCTTCCAACTCGCCCTCAAAGCACGTGAGCTCGACATGAGAGCCAGCCCCTATAATCTATCTGAATACGGTTACGATCCCGTCAAAATCGAGACCCCAGAAGGCCGAGCTGAATACGAAACCCACCAACGTGCGATCAGCCAACAAGCGGGCCCCCTGCGCCAACAAATCATTAACGTACTCGGCAAAGTCATCTTAGCCAGCCAGAGCTCTGGAACCTCTCATTAATCCAAGCCCGCTGAGAGTGGTTATTGCCTGTAACTACCTTGCCTTTCCAGACCAGCGGTTTTTGCGCTCATCATGGAGCCAGAAATCCAGCCCAGATGGCAGCATGGAGACGTAGCCTCCCTGCCAATCAAACTGATACCTATTCCATCGTGCTGGCACCCATTGCATCAACTCTGACTTGTAGGCAATCTCAGTGACCACATCGGCCTCAGAGTGATCATCCTCGAGGCGGGTTCCTGCATCCAGGCTCTCGCTCATGATGGAACTCACACTCGTATCATGTTCATGACCAAGAAGGTGACCCAGCTCATGGGAAACCACGGTCAAGAGATCCATCTTGCCCTCAGCAAGACTACCTTCGTAAGCCCTCAGAATACCCTCTGTGCCTGTTGCTTCAAATTCAGAAGCATCCTCCGGAGTCGTGTCAACAAACCAGCCATAGCCGGCTGCTGTGGCATCAATGGTAATAGCTCCATAGGTTGCTAACCCAAGCACGCGGCCACCGAGCTCGGCGATGCTTACCTCGGCAGCGCTGAGAGTAACGAACTCCTCGGCATTGATCAGACCATCCTGGCTCCAATCAAGCAGAACCTGCTCAACCACGCCATCCAGCTCGGCCTGGGTCAGTGCTGTGACCGATTCTGAAGATTCAGGTGCTGAGGCACTGGCGACCATCGTGCTGCCACGGGTAACCTCGATGGACCAGCTGTTAAGAGTTCCGGCCACACGTCTCTTGACATCGTAGATCTCCAAAGTCCATGTGCCCTGAACGTTCATTCCCTCTAGCTGGCTCAAGTCTCCCGTTGGCAGGTAAACTCCGCTAAATGGTGCCGCACCATTGCCGATGGCTGTGGTGGCGCTGTCATCAAGGACCGTTCCTGAGAAGTTGTTACCACGGCCACCCACGCGGTCAAAGAGCTCAATTGCGATACCATCCGGACTGACCAGAACTACGCGGAGGTCATTGACGCGGCTATGGGTGATGTCGAGGGTTACATTAATATCGAGTATCGTGAAGGAATCCGTCACCTCGATCTGGTAGGTGTCGAAACCATTATCCGGTATGGCTACCGGGCCACCCACCATGCTGTAAGTGTAGGTGCCTGCGATAGCTGGTGTCACATCAATGGTGACCGTCACTGGATCTGAGAGGAGATCACCATCACCGGCAATGTAGGTGAAGGAATCCTCACCGACAAATCCCGCCTCAGGGGTGTAGGTCAAGGTGCCGTTGATATTGCGTTCAAGAGTGCCGTGTTCGGGCTGGGTGAAGCTAATCAGACTCAAGGCACCTCCTTCTGCATCATCGTCGTTGGAAACCAACGAGGCGATGCTCACGGTTAGTGGCGTGCCCTCAACCGCATCCAGTGAGTCAGAATTACCCTCTGGGGCGTCATTGACCGGCAGGATGGAGATTGTCACCTGAGCGGTGTCGCTACCACCTCGGCCGTCAGAAACAGTGTAGGTGAAGTTGTCGCTGCCGTTGAAGTCCTGATCCGGTGTGTAAGTGTAGGTGCCATCACCGTTGTTGCTGAGGCTTCCCTTGCCAGGCTGGGTGATGCTGTCAACTGTCAGAATATCGCCAGCATCCGGATCGTTGTCATTACCGAGCAGATCGGCAGCAGTGATAATAATGGCCGTGTCTTCATCCGTCTGGAATGTATCATCCTCTGCAACCGGAGCCAGATTACCAGCATCAACACCATTGATGGTGACGGTAACACTCACAGAGACCGAAGCACCATTGCTGTCACTAAGGGTGTAGCTGAAGGTATCCGTGGTGCTTTCTCCGAGGGTCAGATCGTCAAACTGGCCATTGGGGTCATAGCTCACCGAGCCACCGTTGATGGTGACCAAGCCACCTTTAACACCCTGGTTGACACTGCTAATATTCAAGGAGTCACCCGCATCCGGATCACTGTCGTTGCCGAGCACATCAATGATGACAGATTCATCCTCATTGGTTGCAGCGCTATCTTCTTGAGCCACAGGAGCATCGTTGACCCCGCTGATAGTAATGCTCACCGTGGCGTTGGTGTAGCCACCCTGACCATCACTGATGGTGTAGCCAAAGGTATCGGTGACGGTCTCACCAAAGGCGAGACCATTGAGAGCTGTGGTCGGATCGTAGCTGACCAGACCCCCACTGAGAGTGACGATACCGCCTGCTGAACCCTGGGTGACTGCTGTGATGCTGAGCACATCACCGCTGTCAGGATCACTGTCATTGGCGAGCACATCGATTGTAAGGATAGTATCTTCATCCGTGCTAGCAACATCATCTCCGGCAACGGGTTTGTTATTGTCCGGATTGCCATCGATGAAGGCAGGGTCATCCGTCTTGAAATTAACTGAATCAAACGAGCTCGAGCCAAAGCTCATCACACCGAAGACACCATCAACTACCAGGCTGTTGAAGATATGGCCGAGGACCGGGGCCCCATCGAGGGTCAGGGAAACCGTCGTTCCCTTGAGCACGATGCCAAGTTCATGGTCTGAACCGGCAGGCAGGGAAGTAGCAAAGCTGGCATCAATAACGAGACCCGACCCGTTGGTATGGTGCCCAATGACCACTGAAACAAAACCATCAACCACATCGAGACCGGCGAACTTGAAGTCAGTCGGGCTGTAGGCGTCGAACAAGAATCCAGCCAGCGAGTCAGAGCTAAAGTCAAGCGTTGCCTCGAGCACCGAGGCGGTCTCAAGACCATTGGCTAGTCCGATATCGATAAAGCTGGTAGCCAGTCCGCCAAGGACATCATCCTCATAGCGTTCTGCATTGACCTGCCAAATGCCGGTTTGCTGACCGATAAAGAGGTTGGCCTGACCATCTGAGAAGTCCTCCTCACTGGTAAAGGTAATTTCAGGAGGCAGCACCTGGACGTTCACGTTGTCAAAGTAGCCGCGGGCATTGTTGGTTCCTACACCCACCATGCCGTCATTGAGTCCGAAGACAAAGCCAGTGTCTGGGTCAGTCCGGGGATCAAAGGAGAAACTAATAAAGTGGGTGTTATCAAGGAGCAGCGTCGCCGTCAGGCCATTGATAGAGAGTAGCAACTGGTAGTCTGTATTGAAACGGATATTCGTGCTCAGTTCTGAGTCAACCACCCACTCGCTACCATCGAAATGCCCGATAACGAGCTTGTTGGTGGAGTCGTCAATGCCGGCGAACTTGAAGTCCGTATCGCTCTGGTAATCAAACATTAGGTAGGCGTTGGCCTTGTAGCCAGCGGTCGGCTTGTCGATGTTAACCCGTGAGGAAACCTCAAAATAGGACGGCTTGATGGCGTCAACATAGAACACACTGACTGCATCCCCGCCCAGTGTCTGTGGGGCGACATAGAGCTCACCCTGACGCACGGACCAGGTGCCGATGTCTGAGGAGAATCCGTCGGGATTACCACTGCCACTGCTGAAGGTTGCACCACGAAGCACATCACGTGATCCACCCGGGATATTTCCGGGCTGTGGATCATCGGGAGCACCGGTCTGGTCACGCCAGTCTGGATCCTGTTGCTTGACGAGACCGAGTTCGCCATTTGGCTCACCATTGCGGGGATCGCTTGAATCGTTAAACGCCGAGCCCAGTGTTTGATCTGCACCATCGGCCTCGGCAAGGTCATAGAGATATTGCATTAACTGCGGCTGCAGGCTGCGGCTGATGGTAAAGTTACCGAAGGGTGCAAATGGAACGATGTAACTATTAAACTCCCCAGCCCAGTCGATCAAACGGTCACCACCAGTGTTGCCGATCATGATGTCACGCCCTGCCCCACCGTAGGCAATATCCTCATAAGAATAAGCCGTGTCAGGAATATCATTCTTATCATTGCTGTCGTGGTTATCATCCATGTTGATCAGGTCATCGCCACGGCCTCCATAGCCATGGTCCCGGCCAGTGCCACCGACCAGCCAGTCGTTACCAAGATCACCAAAGATACGGTCGTTACCGTCGGTCCAGACAGGGGCTCCATCCGGAGTCGTGCCATCCTGAATGTCGGAATCCTCATGGTCAAAGTT
>JAACFN010000033.1 GCA_009937455.1 Verrucomicrobiaceae bacterium
TCACGCTGCATACGCTTCATGGACGAGGTTGCAGAAGAACCTGTGCTTGGATTCTCAGAGCGAGGCACCCACACCACCGTTGGTGTCTACCCAGGACGTGAGCTTGATAACAACTACGGGCTTAACACCGTTGATCTCTGCCCTGTAGGAGCTCTCACTTCTAATGATTTCCGTTTCCAAATGCGCACATGGTTCCTCAAGGAAACAGCAAGCATCGATACTAATTGCGGCACAGGTACTAACATCATCATCTGGACTCGTGGCAATAAGATCTTCCGCGTCACTCCACGCCAGAACGACGAAGTCAACTCTTGCTGGATGCCAGACAGTCATCGCCTCAGCTATACCTGCCCAAGCCATGACAACCGCTTAAGTGCCCCACTCATCAAGGCCGATGGAGTGCACGAGGAAACCTGCTGGAGCAACTCGATCACAGCAGCAGGAGAAGCCATCAAGCAATTTGAAGGTAACGAGATCGCTATCATTGCATCCGGCAAACAAACCAATGAAGAGCTCTTCATGATGCGCACACTTGCAGCCGAACTTGGCACCGACTTAATCAGCATCATCCCCCACACTCAGGAATCTGATAAGATGTTGATTTCTCAAGATCGTAACCCCAACACAACGGGAGCTGGTCTTGTTCTAGGCCTTGACGACCCGACTGAAAAACTAGCAGCCATCAAAGACGGTATCAGTAACGGTTCCATTAAGGCCGTGATCGCAGCATCCGAAGACCTGCTTGATGCTGGTTTCTCAGCTAATGACATTGATGCCCTCGAGCTCCTCATCTCCATCTTTAACACCACTAACGCAACTGCTCAGGCTAGCGATATCGTTTTCCCCGGAGCAAGTTCAGCGGAAAAACGTGGCAGCATGATCAACGTAACCGGTCGCCTGCAAAAACTCAACGCCGCCTGCATTCCTCCTGCTGATGCTCGTGACGACTGGGAAATCATCAGTGATCTCATCCTCGCCATTACGGGAGAAACTCCAGAGCAAGCGCCACTGAGTATTGACCAACTCTCTGAGATCCTCTCAAACAACATCCCTCAACTTGAAGGCAAAAACCTAGCTAACATAAGCGAACTAGGAGAAGTCATCATTGATACCAACGTAACTATTCCTCTTCTTGATCGTGAAACCCAGCGTATCGCACAAGGCGAAATCGTAGGTTAAATACAGATAACTGATCATTCCATACCATGGATCCTGCAATTCTCTTCCTCATCCTCACCACAGCGGTAAAGATCGTCGTCTTCACCTTTGTCTTCACGCTGCCTATCATTGCATACTCAACCTATGCAGAGCGCCGTGTCTCTTCTATCATTCAAGATCGAGTGGGGCCTAACCGAGTCGGTATTCCCCTCACTCTCTTTGGAGCAAAAAAGGACATCCCCTTCGCTGGACTACTTCAGCCTCTTGCCGATGGCCTCAAGGCATTCCTTAAAGAAGACCTGGTTCCCGCACACGTGCGTAAGTTCTTCTTCTGGATTGCACCAGCACTCACCGCAGCTCCAGCCTTTCTCTGTATCTGCATCATTCCATTTGGCAGCAGCATCACCGTCTTTGACCAACCTGTTAAGCTAGTTATTGCCGATATTGATGCAGGCCCATTATTCGTCTTCGCCATCGCCTCATTGAGTGTCTATGGCATCACCTTCGCTGGTTGGGCTTCCAATAACAAGTATTCCTTCCTTGGAGGCGTGAGATCATGTGCACAAATGATTTCCTACGAGATATCTCTCGGCCTTTCACTCATTCCGGTCCTGATGGTCTTTGGCCAGCTCAACTTGTCCGACATCGTTCATTCACAAGCTGATAACGGCTGGACGCTACTCCCTCTCTGGAATGAACACGGCAGCGTCTTTGATGCCGCATACTGGCAAAACTGTAAGGAACAGTGGTTACTGATGATTCCACTGACGATCTCATTCATCATTTTCACCACCTCCATTTTTGCAGAAACAAACCGCATGCCCTTTGATTTACCCGAATGTGAAACCGAGCTAGTCGGCGGTTACCACACGGAATATTCATCGATGAAATTCGCCCTCTTCTTCTTGGGAGAGTATGCTGCGATGATCGTTGGCTCTGCTATTATTGTCACCTTATTCTTCGGTGGCTGGTCATTAGGATTCGGTCTCGATACCGCCATCTCCAACATGGCATTGGGAGGACTACTCCACATTCTCATTTTCCTCACCAAGGTTATCGCCTTTGTCATCTTCTTCATCTGGGTTCGGTGGACTGTCCCCCGTTTTCGCTATGACCAATTGATGAAGCTTGGCTGGGTCGTATTTTTCGAGCTCGCCTTAGTTAATATCTTCATCACAGCCGGCATTATTATGCTGCTGAACTAACCCCCACTCATACTTCTTACGCCCACAGATCATGGCTATCATAAAAATCAAACGTCCTCAGCTCACCATTGCCGAGAAGCTTTACTTGCCGGCAGTCATCAAGGGTCTCAGCATTACTTTGGGTCATGCTATTCGGGCAGTGCTAGGCAAAACACCCGGTGCAAAGAGAAACTTTAACTCCTCAGGCATGGGAATCACCATGCAATACCCTGAGACAAAATGGGACGATCAACTCCCTGACTACTACCGTGGTGTCCCAGCTCTCGTGACTGATGAAAAAGGACGTGAGCGCTGCGTCTCATGCCAGTTGTGCGAATTCATCTGTCCACCTAAGGCTATCGCTATTATCCCCACAGAAATCGAATCCGATGACCCATGGGCTAAAGTAGAAAAACGTCCCCAGGAATTCGATATCGATATGACCCGCTGCATCTACTGCGGCATGTGTGAGGAGGTTTGCCCAGAGCAAGCTATCTACCTTCGTCAAGACTACGCTATGACCGGCCTATCTCGCGCAGAGATGGTCAATGACAAGGAGCGCCTATACGAGATCGGCGGCGTCCGTGAGGGCCTTGTCAACAAGTGGAACGACATCAAGTAATTTTCAGACTCTATCACCATGCCATCACCTTTCTTCTACATCTTTGCAGCCATGATGCTCTCCGGCGGACTCATGGTCATCTTCATGCGCAACCCCGTATCATCCGCACTCTCCATGGTACTCAGCTTTATTGGGCTGGCTGGCATCTTCATTGGCCTGAACGCTTACTTTGTGGGGATCTTGCAAATCCTCGTCTACGCTGGAGCGATCATGGTGCTCTTTATTTTCATCATCATGTTACTTGATGTCAAAGAAGAGGAAAGCCATCCACGCAAAGGCCTCGCCATCACTGCTGGCGTGCTTATTCCGGTCGTACTTATCATCCAGCTTACCGGCGTCATCCTCACAAATGACGAGTCCCCCTCAGCTCCCCCATTAACGCTTGAGGCAGCCGCTGCAGACTACAAGCAAGACAGCGTCATCCATAAAAAATTAATCAGCGGCAGCCTACCCGATGTTCATCTCATTGGTCGTAAACTCTTCACTGAATACAACTTCCCGCTACAGGTCATTGCCGTGCTTTTACTGGTTGCCACCGTGGGTTGTGTCGCTTTGTCCAAAAAGTCATCCGCTCCAAAAAATGGCGACAAGCCCGACAAGGGATAATTATTTAACGTAGAACTGTAGCTCTCATGCCCACTCCTTCACTCAACGAATACCTCATCATCTCAGGCCTGCTTTTTGCCATCGGCTTGGGGGGTGTTATCATACGGCGAAATATCATCGTCATCTTCATGTGCCTAGAGCTGATGCTCGCAGCAGCCTCTCTGACGCTGGTTGCCTTCTCACGCTTCAGCGTAACGGATAAGGGACTACCAGACTACGACGGCCAAATGCTCGTCTTTTTCATCATTACCGTAGCAGCTGCTGAAGTAGCTGTTGGCTTAGCCATCATCGTTTCTCTCTACCGTGCGAGACAAACCATCCACACAGACGAGCTTACCTCATTAAGAGGCTAACGCACTACGCTAGCCACTTCGCGATTAAAAAGACCTATATAGAATTTCCATATGAATCCTTGGTTACTCCTCATCATTCCCATCACCAGTGCTGTCATTATTCAGCTGGGGCTCAAGCGTAATGCCACGGCATCTGCACTTCTCTCCACCCTGTCAGTGGCGTCCACTTTTATCATCGCCTATCTCTTATTAGGAAAGGAAGTCAGTGCTGCACCCATCGAATGGATCGACATCGCCGGCCTCAAACTCGACATCGGCCTCCAGCTCGACTCGCTTTCCAAGGGTATGATGATCGTCGTTACCGCCATCGGCATGTTAGTCCATGTCTTCTCACTCGGCTACATGAAGGACGATGAAGCTAAAGCCCGTTACTTCGGCTGTCTCTCACTGTTCATGTTCTCCATGACGGGTATCGTGCTGGCATCAAACTTCGTCATGATGTTCATCTTCTGGGAATTGGTTGGACTCTCTTCCTACCTACTCATTGGCCACTGGTATCATAAAGACTCCGCCGCCGATGCTGCCAAAAAAGCCTTCCTCACCAACCGCATCGGCGACTTCGGCTTTATGATCGGCATCCTCATGCTCTGGGGCATTATGGGCACCGTTGTTTTTGCCGATATGGATGGCGGCAAACTCTCACTACTCTGCACCTGCCTGACAGGCATGGTCGTCCTACTCATCTTCTGCGGCGCCGTCGGCAAATCCGCTCAGTTACCCCTCCACGTCTGGCTTCCCGATGCCATGGAGGGCCCAACCCCAGTTTCCGCACTTATCCACGCAGCCACCATGGTCGCTGCCGGCGTCTATATGATGGCCCGCTTATTCCTGTCACTTGGAATCACTCCAGATACCGCGGAGCTCATCGGCTCTGCCCCACAGGTCATCGCCTGGATAGGAGCCATCACCTCGCTACTGGCCGCCTTGATGGCCACCCAACAAAACGACATCAAAAAAATCCTCGCCTACTCGACTCTCTCGCAGCTCGGTTACATGGTCATGGCCGTCGGGCTTGTTGATGCCAATGCAGGCATGTTCCACCTCTACACCCACGCCTGGTTCAAGGCTCTTCTCTTCCTGGGATCGGGTGCAGTCATTTACGCCTGCCATCACGAGCAAGACATCTGGAAAATGGGCGGACTGTTCGGCAAAATGAAAATCACTGCCATTACCTTCATCATCGGAACGATGGCACTTACCGCGGTTCCAGGAACTTCAGGATTCTTTTCTAAGGAAGGCATTCTCCACGCAGCACATGAGAGCAACCAAGCCCTTTTCTACATCGCTGTCATTGTTGCCGCATTGACAACATTCTATATGTTCCGCCTTATCTTTGTCGCCTTCTTCGGAAAGGCCAAAAATGAACACGCAGAGCACGCCAAGGAGGTTGCCCCTGTTATGTGGATACCTTTAGCCTTGCTCGCCGTTATGGCATTCGCCTCACCATTCCTTGGTAAGCTTATTCCCGCCACCGAGGGATACCACCCACATCTTGGGTTCGAAATAAACGTCGTTACCATCGCCTCATTGCTGGCATTCGCGGTAGGGTTTATTGCTGCCTTAATTCTCTACAAAGGCAAAACATCCGACCCCGTCAACATCCCCTTGTTCCGCAACAAGTTCTACTTCGATGAGCTCTACGCCTGGATCATCAAAATTTTCCAAGATGCACTTGCCGCCATCATCCATTTCTTCGATGCCTTTATCATCAACGCCATGATCATCGGTGGACTTTCCCGCTCCGCTGTGGGAATCGGCAATATCTTCCGCCGATACGCACAGTCAGGAAGTATCAGCGGTTACGCCTTCCTGATGGCCGTCGGTGCGCTCCTCGTCATCTACTTCACCGTCTTTGCATCAAAATAATAAGTCCTATTGGACAAATAAGACCTATTCCTCAATACCATGCTACTCGCTCTCATTCTCATACCGTTCTTGGCTGCCATCGGCATTCTTGGAGGTTTGCCGGCCAGACTCACAGCTGTCATTGCCTCGCTCGCCAACATCCTGGTCGCAACCTACGCGCTATCATGCCCTGCTTGCTCCGATGGCTTTAGTCTCCAAGTATTAGCTGATCCCAAGATTAACCTCTCGCTGGGAATTACCGGCATCAGTGCCGTCATGCTGATCCTTAGCGTGATCGTAACCTTGGCAGCCGTTTACAGTGGCAAATGTCCAGAGGGTCGTGAAAAGCTCTGGTTCTCAAGCACACTCTTCATTGCTGCCGGTGCCATCGGCGCCTTCCTATCGACCGATGTCTTTTTCTTCTATGCTTTCCACGAGCTCGCTCTGATCCCGACCTTCCTCATGATCGGCATTCTCGGCCGAGGAGACCGTAAAGAGGCTGCATGGAAAATCACCATCTACCTCGCCTTCGGATCGATCATTCTTCTCGCTGGGCTTTTAATGGCCACCATGCACACAGGCAGCTTTGCCTTCAGTGATTTAGCCGCCATCCCTGCCTCTGAGCAAAACACCGTCGCCCTGTTACTGATCATCGGCTTTGGCACCCTCGTCTCACTCTTTCCTCTGCACAGCTGGGCCGCTCCCGCATATGCTAGCGCACCCACTCCTGTGGCGATGCTCCACGCTGGTGTAATGAAAAAATTTGGCCTCTATGGACTTCTTGTCATCGGCATGAAGGTGGCACCTCAAGGCATGCTGCACTGGCTACCCTGGATCTGCGTGCTACTGCTTGGCAACATCATCTGGGTAGGCCTTGTTACCATCAACCAGAAGCGCCTCGACTTAATGTTAGGTAATTCCTCGGTCATGCACATGGGTTACATCTTCCTTGCCATTGCCGCTCTCGCTGCCAACCCAGCAAACAGCATCGCAGAACCCGCAGCCATTCTTCTGATGTTTGCCCACGGCATTTCAATCGCCCTTCTTTTCTCACTCACTTCCTTAGTGGAGCAAAAAGCCGGCACTCTCGAAATCTCCCAGCTTGGCGGCCTCGCCAAAAAAGCACCAGCCCTTGCCTTTCTCTTTGGCTTAGCTGGCATGGCCTCTATCGGCCTTCCTGGGCTCGCTAACTTTGCCGGTGAAGTAATGGTATTCTTTGCTGGCTTTGCTGACTGGACCCCCGGTGAAAGCATGGGCTGGGTTCAGATCACCACCATCATCGCTCTCTGGGGCGTGGTCATCAGTGCCGTTTATATGCTGCGCGCCTTCCGCAACACCTTCCAAGGCCCACTGGTTAAGGCCACAGAAAATGCTGCAGATATTCATTACTGCGAAAAAATTCCCGCTTACATCCTAGCCGCAACGCTTTTAGTTGTTGGCATCTATCCAAAAATCATCCTTCAGTTTCTCTCCCTTTGATCCAACCCTGAGGAACTCCAAGACTTTTCCATTATCACTATGCAACCGCACTTCATCGAATTCATCACTGTCGGCTTTGGCCTGATCCTGTTGATGTTTGAGGCCTTCACCAAAGGAAACAAATCACAAATCGGACTGCTTGCCGCTGCAGGACTTACCGTGATTTTGGCCATGTTATTCTGCCCAGCCCCGTCCTGCTGTCCCGTCCCTGAGTGGATGGAACGCTTCTACAGTGATGATCAGACTGCCCGCTTCTATAAAATCATCGCAGTAACGAGCACCATTCTCGTACTGCTTATGTCGGTAGATTTCAGTAAAGTGCTCTCTAAATTCACCACCGGTGGAGAAGATGACTCTGCCACTGGTGAGTTTTACTGCCTTCCCATATTTGCCTGTGCCGGACTGATGTGGATGGCCTCGGCGACTGACCTGGTCTCCATTTTTGTCTCTCTCGAGCTTGTGACAATCTCCTTCTACGTGATGGTCGCCTTTATGCGCCGCAATGTTGGCTCACTTGAAGCCGGAGTGAAGTATCTGATACTTGGTGCTCTATCGACTGGATTTCTCGTTTACGGAATTGCCTGGATATACGGGGCAATGGGAACCACTGACATCACCCTCTATAGCTCCATCCTAGAAAGTGAAGCTTATCATTTAAACTACCTACTATTTGGTATTGCACTCATCCTTCTAGCTCTTGGATTCAAAGTAGGAGCCGTACCCATGCAGCTTTGGATTGCTGATGTTTACCAAGGAGCCCCCACCCCAATCACCGCATTTCTCTCTGTTGCCTCAAAGGCAGCAGGCTTCCTCGTATTGATGACTATCGTCAGCCCTTTCTTAGCCGCCGATGCGACCGGTAGCACGGTCAGCGCCATTCTACTCATAATGGCTGGCGCAACATTACTCTATGGCAACTTGGCAGCGATATCTCAAAACAACTTCAAGCGCCTACTAGCCTATTCCTCCATTGCCCATGCTGGCTTCTTACTCATTGGTGTTGCCACTCAGGACTATGACGCTGTCTCGTTCTACCTCGGCACTTATCTTCTGATGACCTTTGCCGCATTCTTTGTATTAGCTCTGATCCGCTCAGAGGAAGACAGTGACGAGCTCGAGGCCTTCGACGGCTTGGGCAAACGCAATCCACTGCTGGCTTTCGCACTGACTATTGCCATGGCAGCCTTGGCTGGCATACCTCTCACTGCTGGCTTCTGGGGAAAGTTCCTCATCTTTAAATCTGCAATAGCCAATGACATCTCGTGGTGGTTGCTCAGCATCGCCTTTGTCAGTGTAGCTGCTGGTTTTTACTACTACCTCAAAGTCGTCAAAGCCATGTATTGGAACACTGCTAAGGATAGCGCGAGCATCACGGTTCCTGTGATCACCAAAGTCGTGCTGATACTCCTTACAGCTGCCATTCTCATACTTGGAATTTACCCGCAGCCTATCTTCAATCTGCTTGGGCATTAGAGAGCCTCACAGCTCGATCCCTAGCTTGTAAAAAACAAGAGCGCGCACTCGACCTGCAGCCTCGCTCGCGGTATGCTGCTTGCATGATAAACGTTGTAGTTCTCTCGCTGCTAACCGGATTAGCTGTTGGCATTCTTTTCACCGCACTCAAGCTGCCTTTACCTGCTCCTAATGCCTTCGCAGGTGTCATGGGCATTGTTGGCATCTACCTAGGTTCTCTTGCCTGGCCTATGATCAGCAAACTCTTTTCTTAAGCCATGCTTCCTCAAGAGATCATACGCCACAAGCGCGATGGGCTCACACTCAGTGATGAGGAAATCAGGGTTTTCACCAATGGCATAGCCAGTGGTTCGATTACTGAAGGACAAATCGCAGCCTTTGCGATGGCCATTTTCTTTCAGGGAATGGATGCAGGTGAAATAGCCTCTCTGACCATCGCCATGCGGGATACGGGCGACATTCTCAACTGGGAGGATTTAAACTTACCCGGTCCTATTATTGACAAGCATTCCACTGGTGGCGTCGGTGACAGTGTGTCACTGATGCTCGGCCCTTTACTTGCCGCATGCGGCGCTTATGTGCCGATGATTTCAGGCCGTGGTTTAGGACATACCGGCGGTACCCTTGACAAACTGGAATCGATCCCTGGATATAATTCTACCCCAGACAATGACTTGTTTCGCAATGTTGTCCGTGAATGCGGCGTCGCCATCATCGGCCAAACCGGCAACCTGGCTCCCGCCGACAAGCGTTTCTACGCCACGCGCGACATCACTGCCACCGTTGAGTCTATCCCCCTAATTACCTCTTCCATACTCTCCAAGAAATTTGCCGCCGGCCTCGATTGCCTCGTTATGGATGTCAAAACAGGATCCGGTGCCTTCATGACCAATCACGATGATGCACGCGAACTAGCACTCACTATTACCAAAGTTGCCAATGCTGTAGGGGTCAAAACAAGCTCCATGCTCACTGACATGAACCAGTGCCTTGGATACAATGCGGGCAATGCATTAGAGATCCGTGAGGCTATCGAGTTTTTAACAGGCCAGAGACAAGCCCCTCGGCTCAAAAAAGTCGTTTTCGCCCTGTGCTCGGAGCTGCTCATTCTTTCAGAGCTTGCCACAGACGATCTACACGCCACGACAATGCTCAACGAGGCTCTCGAAAGCGGTAAAGCTGCTGAAATTTTCAGTCAAATGACCAGCCTCTTGGGTGGCCCGTCAGACTTGGTGGAGAACTATGACAAACATCTAGCGAAGGCACCTATCATACGCCCACTTCTCCATCAGGGAATAGGCTACGTCAGCCACATAGACACCAGAGCTATGGGTCTCTCCGTGCTTACCCTAGGTGGTGGCCGAACACACGCGGATGATGCCATCGATAGTGCCGTAGGATTAGAAAACGTTATTTCTATAGGAGACTCATCTGAGCAACCATTAGCCATGATTCATGCACATGATGAAAGCTCTTGGCAGGAAGCCGCTGACCGTATCCACCAAGCCATCAGTTTCCAAGAAGCTAAAGAGCCAGATCTACCGATCATCTATGAGGTGATCCGTTAAACTCCTTCAGCATCTATCGCCCAACATGCCCATTCAACGCATCATCATCTTAGTGCTAGATTCTTTAGGGATTGGCGCCTCAGCCGATGCCGATCGGTTTGGCGATGCAGGGGCTGACACCCTCGGGCATATCGCAGCGGCCTTCGACCAAGGCAAGGCGCTAGAGCTGCCCAATATGTGCCAGCTTGGTTTAGCTCATGCCTACCGCATCAGCACAGGTCGATTCCCTGCGGGCATGACCATCCCCACCAAGCTGAGCGGTTCCTACGCCTGTGCTCAAGAGATTTCATCGGGCAAGGATACACCCAGTGGCCATTGGGAGATGACCGGTGTTCCTGTTCTCTGGGACTGGGGCTACTTCCCTGACAAGACCCATTCGTTCCCTCAAGACCTACTCAATGAAATCGTAACTCAATCAGGTATTCCCGGCTACCTAGGTAATTGCCATGCATCTGGCACAGACATCATCGCTCGACTTGGCGAAGAGCATATCAGAACCGGCAAACCCATCTTCTACACTTCTGCCGACAGCGTCTTCCAGATTGCCTGCCATGAACAACATTTCGGGCTCGAAAAGCTCTACCGCCTGTGCGAGCAATGCCGAGAATTGCTCACGCCTCTCAATATCGGCCGAGTCATCGCTCGACCATTCATCGGCACTACCCAAGACAACTTCGAAAGAACCGGCAACCGTCATGATTACTCCATCCAACCACCTCAGCCAACAGTGCTACAAAAACTTGTTGCTGACGGAGGTACGGTGATCGGAGTGGGCAAGATCGGCGATATCTTTGCCCATACGGGCATGAGTGAGGAAATACGAGCAACGGGCCACCCCGCACTCTGGCAAGAAACGTTTTC
>JAACFN010000211.1 GCA_009937455.1 Verrucomicrobiaceae bacterium
CCTTGGGATTCTAGCTCGGTAAGTAGATTCTGGGCTTTTTCCAGAGTCCGGTTGACTAGCCAGATTTGATCACAGCCGATACGTGCACACTGGGTGGCGACCGCTCGACCAGCACCTCCACCAACACCAACGATCATCACCTTAAGGTCGGCGAGGTCGATGCCGAAGTCCTCCCGGATAGCGCGCACCAGTCCTGG
The DNA here is from genome assembly GCA_009937455.1 of Verrucomicrobiaceae bacterium. Lineage (GTDB taxonomy): Bacteria > Verrucomicrobiota > Verrucomicrobiia > Verrucomicrobiales > Akkermansiaceae > Oceaniferula. The sequence goes on from JAACFN010000211.1 coordinate 198, forward strand.
TGCGTCGGTGTTATGTCCTAATGTCTGGTCGCCGAAAATGACGGTGTTGACCGCACCCATAGCGCGGGCGTCTTCACTAAGCTCATCACAGCAATCCATCACCTCGAATTTATGTGGCACGGTGACATTGCAGCCGATGAAATCGAGTTGTTTCATCTTCTGAAGTGCTTCTGCGACCTGGCCGGGTTCAACCTCGAGACGAATGTAGCGGATGTCTTTGCCTTGGGCGTCGAGCGCAGCCTGGTGCATTGCTGGGGAAGCAGAGTGGCTGACAGGGTGGCCGATGACTGCCAGGCGTGCCGGCTTGTCAGCGCCAGCATCGAGTGTTTCACGGCTGGATAAATCGGCGAGCTGGTAGACGTCTTTCATGGTAATGAGGTGCTTCGTTATTGGCTGTTAAAGTTGGCTGTTAAAGTTGGTTGATCGTGCGTCGGATGCGGCGAACGCTCTCGTCCTTGCCGAGGATTTCCAAAATGGCTCCTAGATCAGGGCCTCCAGATTGGCCACTGAGAGCAACCCGGGTGGGGAACATCAGTTGTCCTGGCTTGGCGTCGTTAGCGGTGGCAGTGCTGGCGATGGTGTCTTTGGCACTGGTCCAATCATCGGCGCTATCGAATGCTAGTGCAAGTTCGCTGAGCAGGTTTTTAGCTTTTGCGTTGTTACGGACTTTATCCAGAGCGCCCTGATCGTAGCTGAAATCATCATCTAGGAAAAAGGCGATGGCCCCAGGAACCTCAGCGAGCAGCCGAGTCTTTTCCTGAACGGAAGCGGCAATGCTAGCGAAGTTATCTGGAAGATCGTAGCCAGCTCGCTGAACAAAAGGGGCGGCGGCGTGGGCGAAGTCGGAAGCATTCATTTGCGCAAGGTGCTGCTGGTTGATCCAGGCGCATTTCTCGGCATCAAACTTAGCGGGCGAGCGGTTCACTCCCTCAAGGCTGAAGCGCTCAACGATTTCGCTGATAGGCATAATTTCTGACTCATCTTTGGGCGACCAGCCGAGTAGTGAGAGGAAATTGAATACGGCAGTTGGGATGTAACCTTCCTCGGCGTAGCCGGCGATGGCGGCTCCTGTATCGCGCTTGCTCATCTTGGAACCGTCCATATTGAGAATCAGCGGAATGTGCCCGTAAAGGGGAGGCTGCACGCCAAAGGCTTCAAAAAGCTGTAGGTGCTTGGGGGTATTCATCAAGTGATCCTCGCCGCGTAAGACATGGCTGATTTTCATTTCGAGATCATCAACGACATTGACGAAGTGGAATACATAGGAGCCATCGGAGCGTTTGACCACCATGTCTGGGGTGTTGGATTCATCACGGTAGTCGATAGTGACTTCACCGCAGATGAGGTCCTGCATGGTGACTGGTTTACGGGCAAATTTGAATCGCCAGGCGCCATCGTCTTCGTAGACGCGGCCATCAGCACGGAGTTTCTCGAACCACTTATCGTAGTAATCGTTACGCTGGCTTTGGTAATAGGGGCCGTAGTCTCCGTTACAATTGCCATCGGGCTGTGGCCCCTCGTCCCAATCGAGACCAAGCCAGCTCATGCCTGTGAAGATAGCCTCTCTGGCGGCTTCAGTGTTGCGGGCTTCGTCAGTATCCTCGACCCTGAGGATAAAAGAGCCGCCGTGCTTACGTGCTAGTAGCCAGTTAAAGAGTGCTGTGCGGGTGCCACCGACGTGCAGGTAGCCGGTCGGGGAAGGGGCAAAACGGGTGCGCACTGCGGTCATGTCATGGGATTGGTTCACATGCGGTGTTTAGCGTGCGGTGTCTTGCAGCGCAAGCATGGAGGTGAATCAATGGACTCTCATTTTCTTTAAAAATAAGGATTCGTGGTTTTCCTTTTGATAATGTGTCTCTAGAGTCGCCCGCATGAAGAAGATCGCACCGCATTGGCAGATTCTCATCGCGCTTGTTCTTGCCACTGGCACGGCCATCGTATTTCGCAACCTGAGCCAGATAGTAGCAAGCGATAGCTCAGCGCATCATTTTATCGAGGGGGTGATTTCCGTTGGTGATTTTTTGGGTAAGCTCTTTATCCAAGCATTGAAAATGATCATCGTGCCACTGGTTGCGAGCTCGATCATTGCAGGTATTGCATCTTTAGGGGAGATGAAGGGCTTTGGCAGACTTGGCATGAAAACCCTCGGTTTTTACATGGGCACGAGTTTTGCAGCGGTGTTGGTAGGGCTTGTGCTGGTGAATACGATTCAGCCGGGGTTAGAAAATGGCAAACCCAACATTGAGATACGTGATGCGCTGCAGCAGAAAGCGGAGGGAGCGAGTAGTAGTGAAAAGCAAAAGGTGGCACAAGCGGGAGAACGCAAGCCGGGTGACTATGCGGATCTGTTTAAAAAAATGATCCCGCCTAATGTTTTCAAGGCTGCTACGGATAATGGTCAGTTGTTAGGTATGATCTTCTTCTCTATATTATTCGCGATTGTCATGGCTCGGCTACCTGCCGGTAATATGCGTCCGCTGCTAGGCAGTATTCAAGCGATCAATGATGTCATGATCCGACTAACACAATGGATCATGGTGTTTGCGCCTCTGGGGGTATTTGGCCTTTTGCTGCCAGTGGTAGGTAAGTACTTTATGACCGTCTTATTGGCACTATCTATTCATCTGTTTTTGGTGATGCCATTGGTGCTGCGCTATATTGCGGGTGTGAGCCCTTGGGCGCACTTCCGGGCAATGCGCATGGCAATGCTCACGGCTTTCTCAACGGCCTCATCCGCGGCAACACTTCCTGAAACTATGTTGTGCGTGCAGAAGAATGCCGGAGTCTCCAAGCGGGTTTCGAGTTTCACGCTGCCGCTGGGTGCTACCGTCAACATGGACGGCACCGCACTCTACGAGTGTGTCGCGGTTTTATTTGTCGCTCAGGTGATGGGCATTGAGTTGGGTGTGGCGGCCCAGTTTGCCGTAGTAGTCACAGCCTTGCTTACCAGTATTGGAGTAGCGGGCATTCCGTCGGCGAGCCTGGTGGCGATTTTATTGATCTTGAATAGCTCTGGTATTCCGAATGCAGAGATGGCGGTGGTGGCACTACTCTCAGTGGATCGACTGCTTGATATGAGCCGCACGGCGGTTAATATCTTTGGTGATTCATGTGCTGCAGTTTGCATCGCAAAGTCGGAGGGTGAAGAGTTGAGCATCTGATTAACAAACACAATAGAGGGGCTGTTTTTCACAGAGTCTGCATTGTAGTCAGGCAGGAAATTCTGTAGCATGTTAGCAGTATGAATGACCATTGCCCATGGAGTGAGACAAGCCAACAGGCTGTCGAGCGCCACGGTGTGTCCATTGAGTCTGGGTTGAGTGAGGGGGAAGCCCAGCAGCGACTGCATCATTACGGGCCCAACCAACTGCAAACCACTTCTGGTCGTAGCTGGCTTGGTATACTTGTTGCGCAGTTCCGGAGCTTGCTGGTGTTATTGCTCGCGGTTGCGGCCACGCTGGCCTTCGTCTTTCACGACTGGATCGAGGGTATTGCCATCTGCGTGGTGCTGGCACTCAATGCGGTGATTGGCTTTTTTACCGAGTTAGGTGCCGTGCGGACCATGGAGTCGCTGCGCAAGTATAACAAGACCTGGGCGACGGTCAGGCGTGGTGGTAAGGTCATCAAAATCGAGGCGGAACATCTGGTGCCTGGTGACATTGTCTCGTTGGAAGCGGGGGATATGGTGGCTGCCGATATGCGCATCACTGAGTGTTCGCGCCTTGAGGTCAACGAATCCGCCCTCACTGGAGAGTCATTGCCAGTAACTAAAAATGCGGATGCTATTGCCGCTGATGCCATTCTCGCTGAGCGCACGGACATGCTCTACAAGGGAACTTCAATTGCACGTGGTTCCGCCACAGCGCTTGTCGTAGCCACTGGTCTAAAAACCGAGTTTGGCAAGATTTCCTCGCTGGTCATGACCACCCACGATGAAGTGACACCTTTGGAAAAAAGACTGGCTCGTCTAAGTCGCAAGCTCATCGTGATCACGCTGGGTATTACCGCCTTCACCTTAATTGCTGGATTATTGCGGGGCAGGGACCTTTACTTGATGATTGAGACCTCGATTGCCCTGGCGGTGGCAGCCATTCCAGAAGGACTTCCGATCATTGCCACCTTAGCTTTGGCGCGTGGCATGTGGCGAATGGCGCGCAGCAATGCCTTGATCAACCGACTTTCCGCAGTGGAGACCCTGGGAGCCACCAATATTATCTGTACGGACAAAACCGGCACCTTGACCGAAAACCGGATGGTGCTGGTCTCGGTGCTGACCGATGCCGGCATGGACAATTTTAAGACTCATGAAAACCCACTGGCCATGAGTGAGCAGCTTTTGGAAATCGGAATCTTGTGCAGTAATGCCGAGCTGGCAGAGGCTGGTGACACAGCTGAAGAAGTGAGCGCACTTGATGGAGTGGGTGATCCTATGGAGTTGGCTCTTCTTGGGGCGGGTTTAACGCGCAACTTGGAGAAACCACTGCTGCAGCAGAAGTATCCGCGCCATCACGAGGAGGCATTTGATTCTGAGGTGAAAATGATGGCAACGATTCATCACGGAGCTGAGAGTGAGGGTGATTTTTTCTTTGCGGTTAAGGGGGCGGCCGAGCCAGTGCTGGCAGCCTGCAGCCAGCTACAGAGCAGAGAGGGTGTAGTGTCTATGGATGATGCAATCAGGAATCACTGGCTTGATCAGAATAAAGT
>JAACFN010000212.1 GCA_009937455.1 Verrucomicrobiaceae bacterium
TCGCTTCACCGCCTTGGGGCACCGGCTGGACAAAACGATAAAGGAAACGCTGCCCAGAATCGGCTTTGCTGAAGTCGAGATTCTCAGTAAGGGCGCCAATGTGGCAGCGGGAAAATCCGTTCTGGCCAAAGACATCCCCGTGCACGAAAGGCGTCCGCGCACCAACTTAACGGACACACGTAACGCCTATGGGGAGATTCTTTCTGTCCGAAAATGGCTTAACGAGCTGGCACGGCGGCATGAGCTGGAAGGTGAGCTTCCACGGGTGAATGCAGCATTAAGCAAACGCTACGCCGACCAAAAGGCGAAGCTGAGAAAAATCAGCCTGCTGACCATCGTGCTGGCCTTGAGCATTGTGATCGTCATCCTGATCATGCGCGCGGTGCGCACCCGCCAGATGTATGAGATCAAGGAGCGCTTCGCCGCGGATCTGCATGATGAACTCGGGGCCAAGGTGCAAAGCATTGGCATCCTAAGTGAACTCGCCAAAAAAACAAAAGACTCTCCCGCTGAGCTCGACCCCATTCTTGAGAACATTCGCAATTCCACCAAGGACCTTGGCTCCGCCATCCGCCACTGCACTAACCTGCTCGAAGCTGACACGCTCTATACCAACTTGCATGCAGACATGCATCGCACGGCCAAACGCCTGCTGCTTGATTATGAGATCACCATCGAAGGAGAGGAGCATATTGCTCAACTCTACAAACAGACTCAAATTGACCTGCTGCTCTTTTACAAGGAGTGCCTGGTCAACATCAGCCGCCATGCCGAGGCCACCCACTTCTCGGCTGACCTTGTTGCCAGCCCGAAGAGCGTCACTCTCACAGTCTCCGACAACGGCCAAGGCTTTGCCGGCGGCATTCCGCCTTCACTCAAACGCCGGGCCAAAATCATCAAGGGGACGGTCAGCTCGGCACCAGCCTCGGGAGGTGGCACCTGTATTTTGCTCTCCCTCCTTGTAAAAAAACAAATCAAGAAACACCCATGACAGATGAAATCAACATCATGCTCGTTGAAGATCAGCCAGAATACCGGGACGTGATCAAACTGGCCATCGATAAAACTCCCAATCTGCACCTGGCCTCCATGTATGGCACCGCTGAGAAGGCACTCTCGAGTCTGCAAAGGAGTCTGCCTGATGTTATTCTACTGGATCTCCGGCTCCTTGGCATGAGTGGTATTGATGCCATCCCGAAATTCAGGGAATCTTCTCCAAGCACACCTATCATTGTTCTTACCAACTCAAACCGGGAGAGAGACATTCTGGCTGCCATCTCACATGGAGCCGCCGGGTATCTGTTGAAATGTGCCAGCCTGGATCAAATTATCGAGGGCATCCATACCGTCATGGGTGGAGGCGCCTCTCTGGATCCCAGTGTGGCGAAACTGATCATGCGCAATATATCTGATGAGTCCGCGCGCGACACCCTCTCACTCAGCAAGCGGAAGATGGAGGTCCTCTCGCTCCTTGCCGAAGGTCTGGTCAAAAAGGAAATCGCTGACCAACTCAATATTGCCTATGGAACCGTGGACTCCTACATCAAGGAAATCTATGAGGAACTCCATGTGCATAATGCCCCTTCTGCCATCAACAAAGCCCATCGCCTCGGTTTGTTTAAAAAACGTAAGAAGCATTGATAGACCGTATTTTATAGCAGTTGAGCAGCAAAAGCGGGGGCTTGTGCCGTTGAGATGCTTGCTTTGCCACCGGGAGCCTGTTGCCGCCAGTTGCCGCCAGTAGCGACGGCATGAGCTAGTGAGCTAGGGGGTGGGGGTGGTTTTTTGCGCATCGTAGCGCAGGTAGGCAAGGCTGATGCACCAAGCGGCTCCGTAATTACACCAGCCCTCAAGGTGGCGGAATTTCTTGCCGGGGGAAAAGGGATACATCTCGCTACCCGGAAGAGTGGCGATGTTGCCGCGTACGGTTTCAAGGCGAGCGCAGACGTCTTTTTTATAGAGCTTGGGCCAGCCGCGTTCGACTTCCGGGAAGCCTTGCTTGGGGTGGGGGGTTGCCGCAGCGAGCATCGGGTTACGGCCAAAGAGGTGATCGATCGAGGAGATGGCGATGCGCTCGAGCTCTTTTTTGAGCTCAGGCTCATCGACAACCCATGAGGCTGCGAGGGCGATGGCGGGAAGGCCAAGGGAGTTGCCGACTTCGTTCATGCCAGGGATCGTCCACATGTCGTTACTGAATTTTCGGAAGTCCCAGAGGTTGTCTGAGCGGCTGACGGCAATCTCTGCCCATTCGGTGATTTTTTCCTTTAGGCCAGCGGGGGCGTGGTCGGGGTACTTCTGCAATAGCCAGACGAGGTTGGGGATGGTGCGGTGTTCGCTGAGGCGGTGTCCTTTGGTCGTGCGTGGGTCGTTCCAGTCGAGGTTTTTGATGATCCACTCGGCTTGTTTGACGGCAGCATTCAGGTAGAGGGGGGCATCGTCACGCCCCTCCTTCTTAGCCACCTCGTGCATGATGAGGTTGGGCACGATGGAGTGCCCGGGTGCGTGGCGACCTTTGAAGGGGTGCATGTTGCCAGGGTTGTGAATGCTCTCATCGAAGGACTCGGTGGTCATGTAGGTTTTGGCATCCCAGTGTGGACCGATCTTGAGCGAGCTGTGCCAATGCTTGAAGCAGAAGTCCCGGCATTGCTCATAGAAGGACTGCGGTAGCCATTTCTTGAGCGCGGGCCATGCCCAGAGCACGTAGGCAACTTGCTCGACAGTCTGGGGTTCAATGTGGCCTGCCCGGTCTTTGCTCGAGCTGGGGTCACGGCCATT
>JAACFN010000034.1 GCA_009937455.1 Verrucomicrobiaceae bacterium
AAGCCACCACCATCTGGCCAGTCCGTAGCCAAGCTCGAGGACGCCTCCAAGTCATACGGCGAGCTCAACATCTTCTCAGGCTTTGACTTCGAAGTAGAGCGTGGCGAGCGCCTCGCCATCGTCGGCCCCAACGGCGCAGGAAAATCTACCTTCTGCCGCCTCATCACCGGCCAAGAAGACCCCGACTCCGGCGCCTACCTACCTGGCCAGAAGACCGCCATCTCATTCTTCTCTCAGAACCACGCTGACGAACTCGATCCAAACAAATCTGTCATAGAGACCTGTGAGGCCGTAGCTTCCACTAAGAACGCCCCACTGGTGCGTAACATTCTCGGCTGCTTCCTCTTCCGTGGTGATGACGTATTTAAGAAAGTCGGCGTCCTCTCTGGTGGTGAGCGCTCACGCGTAGCTCTTGTTTGCATGCTCATTCAGCCAGCCAACTTCCTCATTCTTGACGAGCCCACCAACCACCTCGACGTGCAATCACAGGCCGTGCTCCAGAGCGCACTCGCCGAATACCCAGGTGCCTACCTCATCGTCTCTCACAACCGATCCTTCCTCGACCCCATCGTCACCAAGACCCTCGAGTTCCGCCCAGGTGAGTCTCCACAGCTCTACCACGGCAACGTCACCTACTACCTCGACAAAAAAGCCGAGGAAAAAGCCGCCTCTAAAGGAACCACCAAAGGAGACGATCGCAACACCGACAAACCCACCCTCAACAGCCTCGCAAGCTCCTCAGCCCCAGCACCAGGCCCAGCTGCAACCAAAGGCCCCAAGATTTCTCGCAAAGAACAACGTAAGCTAGAGGCCCTAGAGCGCCAAAAGCGCAGCGATGAGCTCAAGCCTGTATAAAGAAGAGCTCAAACTCAGAACCAAGAACCAACAACACCCCCACAACAAACCACTATGACTGAAGAACAACCAAACACACCTACCTCAGCTTTCGGATTTCCAAAATCAACCCCCAAAAGACTTCAAGAAGAGATCGAGAAATTGATCCCTAAAGAACTCCACGAGCAAGCCATTGTTATCCTACGCGACAATGAAAAACAAAGCCTCCGTGATACCCTCCTCACAAGGCCCTACAAGCTCACCCCCAACATGGTCGCCATGCTATTGAAGAACTATTACACTCACGGCTGTGACACCTCCACCATCTTGGACAAAGCCAGCCAGCTCACCAGCCTCATCACCAAAGGCAAGTAATCCCCCCTCCCTCAGCTGCCACACAGCGGCCACCATACACCTCACACCACGGCCTCGAACACGGCCCCGACGTATAGCGCCGGGTCTAGTTCGGGGTCTTTTTTGGCCACGCAGCGGCAAACCAAGAACCAAGAACAAGGAACTAAGAACGCCGCGCAGCGGGCGCCCCCTCTTTTGAGCTTGGCAGCCGATCTGTCACACCTTATGCATGGTATTGCTTGTAAATTTTACGTGTGTGTTTTCAGCGAGTGCTGAACCCCAGCAGACGTAGCGCTATTCGAACTAATTCAAAACCATGAAAGAACTCAAACTAACCCTCCCCACTCGCCGCCGTTTCATCGCAGGAGCCATCTCCTTTTTTACCGCCGCCATCGCTCTTCCAGGTCTATCCAGAGCCGCCGAGGATGATGACACCGTGGGTGAAGACGCCGAAGATAAAGACACCAAGAAAAAAGACGCCAAGAAAAAAGAGGGCGACAAAAAGGCAGCCAAGAAAAAGTCAGCGAAAAAGAAGGTAGCCAAAAAGAAAACCGCAAAAAAGAAGGGCGCCAAGAAAAAAGCAGCTAAGAAAAAGGCAGCCCCAAAAAAGAAAGGCGCTAAGAAAAAAGCAGCCAAGAAGAAGGCACCCAAAAAGCAAGACCCCGAGGATAATTCAGACGAGGAAAAAGAGGGCGAAGAATAATACCCACCATACACCTCACACCACGGCCCCGAACACGGCCCCGACGTATAGCGCCGGGTCTAGTTCGGGGTCTTTTTTGGCCATACCGCGACCAACAAAGAACCAGGAACTAAGAACCAAGAACGCCGCGCAGCGGCTAACTTAAACTTAAACTGCCGACACAGTCGGCCACTTCATCTCCCGCGCAGCGGGCAACCGGAGGGCTAACTCATTGATCATACTTGACAACAGCATGAGTGGCAGCTTGCCTTGTCTTCATCAATCATGGAGAAGGGCGCAAAAAAAACATGGTGGATATTTTTGCTGCTGGCGCTTGTCACCCTCGGTGTTTATTTGCCGTCCGTTCAATTTGGCTATGTTGATTATGATGACCCTGCCTACATCAGTGGGAACCCGTATGTAAAGCAAGGGCTCAGCGCGGACTCTGTGCGTTGGGCGTGGACCTATGCAGCATCAGCAGCACAAATGGAGCAGGGCCTGTATGAGGGGGTCACCAACCTGTGGCACCCTTTGAGCTGGATGTCACACATGCTTGATGCAGGCATCTGGGGAATGGATTCACCTGGGGGACATCATTTGACCAACGTGTTACTTCATCTCGCCAGTGTTCTGGTTATTTATCTAGTTTTTGCGCGGCTATTTGGCTCGCAGTGGGTCGGCCTCTTCACAGCCTTGTTATTTGCTGTGCATCCCTTGCATGTGGAGCCGGTGGCATGGTTGTCTGCCCGGAAGGATCAGCTCAGCTGCCTGTTCATGTTCAGCTCACTGTATGCATACTTGAGAATACCTGTGAAAGCGGGGCGAGGTATCAGCTGGTGGAAGGCTGGCTCCGTCTTATTATACGCTGCGGCCTTATGCTCGAAGCCCAGTGTCGTGGTCATGCCGGCCTTATTACTCTTGATTGATTACAAGCGTGATGACCTCAAGTTTGCAAAAGGAGGAAGTGTGATCTCCCTGTGGAAGACCGTGGTAGAAATCATACAAACCAAGTGGTTATGGATCATACCGGCGGTGTTGGCTGCGATGCTGACCTTTGCCACACAGTCAAGTGGATCACATGCGTTCTGGATTGAACAATCAAGCATCTCAGGCCGGCTCCAGCTATTTGCCCCGGCAACATGGTATTACCTATTGCGCTCTTTCATCCCCATGGATTTATCCTTTCACTACCCTCGTCCTGCTTGGGTGTTGCAGCCTTGGCTCATCGTGACCAGTGCCGCTTTGCTGGTGGCGGCTGTGGCTGCTTCTTACCGGGCCCGGAAGAAATTCCCGGCGCTGTGGTTTGGCGTAGTGTGGTTTTTGGTCTTACTGTTGCCGGTATCCGGGCTGGCGTATGTAGGTAGCTCGTTCACCGCGGATCGTTATATGTATACCGCTCTCACAGGCTTGTTTGCAGCACTGGCTTGCGGGATGGAGCGGTGGTTACCCGCCATGCCACGCCGTGTGATTGGAGCCATCATCATCACAGCCCTTGCACTAATGAGCTCTGTCCAGCTTGGCCACTGGAAGGATTCCGCATCCCTGTTTACCCATGCCATAAAAGCGCAACCCCATGATATCACCGGATATGTGAACATGGGTAGCCTTCGACAGCGCCAAGGTGACTATCAACTTGCTGCTCAATATTATTTGCAAGCCCTTGAATTGAACAAAAACGATTACGTCTCATGGTTCAATCTGGGCAATTGCAGAAGACATCAAAGCGATGAGCAAGGAGCGATAGAAGCTTATCGTAAATCACTGGAAATTTATCCGCATTACAGCCCCTCAAGATTTAATCTCGCACACCTGCTTCTCAACCCTGGCAGCCGCTATCATGATCTCAATGCCGCTGCACAGCTTCTGGAAGCACTCAAAGCATCAGGCAACTACAGACCAGACAAAGTGAAAATATTGTGGGACACAGCCCAAGAGTTGAAGCGGCTACATCGATAAGCCGGCCACATCGATAAGCCAATAAACGGCTGGAGCCTATCTGCATTAACTCAATACCATTGACTATGCCTTGCGGCGTCGTCTGCAGATTACCGAGCAGAGACCGAGGCTCAAGAGGACAGCTCCGGAGGGCTCGGGCACAAAAGTGAGCGAATTGGCAAAGGTGTCCACATACTGCGTGCCATTGAGAGAGAACAAGAAGTTGGCTCCATCGAACAATCCATCTGCATCTTCCGCACCGGGCGTGAAGGTGAAACGCATACCGGTGGCGTAGACCTGCTCAGCGTCCTGGAGAATCGAGTCGTTATTAACACCGGTCGTATAAGGACCCCCACTGCCATCGACATCGAAGAGGTTCACACCTTCAAATGGATTTGCATTGCTCGCTATGCCACTGAAACTAGGGTCGCTACCCCAGTCGAAGGTATTGTTGCTCATATCCACCGCGTCGGCACCTAATGGTAGCCCTCCGATGAAGGCGCCGTCGAGAGAGGTCGTATGGCGGATACCAAGATACTCTGCCGTAAAATTCGCTGCGGTAACAGTGCTCTGCGTACGGAACCCCACCAGAAACGGTGAGTTGGTTCTTGGCACAGGCTCAGCAAAGGCCGCAGCCAGCGGGTTGCTAAAGGTGATCTCCACGGTGACGGACGTGACCCCGCCCTGCAGATCTAGAACGTTAAAGCCCATGGGAGCAATGCGAGCTCCATCTACGAGTGGCCCTCCCAGATTGATCGCGATGTCGCCAGATCCTGAGCCCCCGAGAGAGATCGTCATGGTAGCGGTCGTTGGATCAAGGATTGTCGTGCCGTAGCCAGTTGCGGCACCCAGGCTCAGAACATTCCCTGAACCCGTGAAGTCGTTGATCATGGTATTGCCAGAGACCGTACCGTAACCAGCATTCTCGACCACAGTGCCCGTTCCTGACCAGCCCGTGGTTCCGGGATTGATGAAATCCCCCGAGCCATCTGTCCCGAGATCTTTAAATATCAACGCCCCTGATGCCATGTGGCTTGCCAGGGCTAGGAAGAGAAGGTTGAGGGGGAATATCTTTTTCATGATTGGGGGGCTTGAGGTTGCTGAGATGTTACTTTCTGAGTGGAATGACGGAGTCGGTCAGGCACTGATTCAGCAGCCTCATATACAATTTTCAGAATACGGATTCAAATACGCGGATTTAGATACGCGGATTTAGATACGGAGCTTCTAAAAAAATCGCTCGTCATTTACCTATAGATTACAGGGATCATCAAGAAAAAATGACCTTCCCCCCAAACCCCTATTGCTTTCAATGCACACAGCCTGATGTGACACCACAAAGTATATTTAGGAGAGCTTAACTACTATGCTCATTGCTTTAACTAAGTTATTCGCATCGAGCAAGTCACCCTCCTGGCTTCAGAGTGTTTTTAAGCTCAGCAAGAGTCGTTCCTGCCCGGTCACGCGGGGAAAGTTCGGGATCGTTGATGGGCCATGCAATGGCGAGCTCAGGGTCGTTCCAGAGCAGAGCATATTCGTTGTCAGGGTCCCATGGCCGTGAGACCAAATAGGCAATGGTGGCAGGCCCCTGAGGAGTGGCAAGTCCGTGAGCGTAGCCTTCCGGGATGTAGATCTGGGAGGGGTGAGCTGTATCACTAGCAGAGAGGGTGAATGATTCCCATTTACCAAAAGTAGCTGAATCAGGACGGAGATCGACAACAACGTCGAAAATGGTGCCATCGACCACTGAGATGAGTTTGGCTTGGCTATTCGGCTGTTGGAGGTGGAGACCGCGCACACATCCCTGCTTGGTATGTGAGAGGTTCATCTCTGCCCACTGGTGATCGTATCCGGCATTAGCGTGGAGGCGTTGAGCAAAGACCGGACGAAACATACCGCGCGTATCGCTCAAGCGTGGCGGATCCAATAAGACAACACCATCGAGAGTGGTTGGAATGGTATGCAGGTTTTTCATCGTGAGGCGCAACCGGAGCTAAGCAGGGATGTTGCGGCATCAGCCCCCATGCGCATAGCGGAGTGCATATTCGGGTAAGTAAAAGCGCCTTGCCGGCCAGTAGTGCGTAGGTTTTCAAACTGGGACAGATAATCAAGGACTATCTGGAGGTGGGCCTCAAAGCCCTCGGCAAATACGGGGTAGGCATGGGGGGCATGCAAAAGGTGATGCTCGACGACATCGTCAGCATTACAGAGCCCTTCGGCTTCGAGGTCCCCGAGAATTTCGGCCAAGGCGTCCCCCTTCCATTTACCGTCTCCGATTTCGCAGGTAGTCTCTACAATGAGTGTTGTGTGATCTCCGGGAGTGACAAGCAGACCAGCGTTCTTGGGCTCTCCCACGCGGTGGAATATGCGGTCCCTGTAGTAAGTATAGAGGGCGTCCATGCAGGAGGGTTTGTTCACCAGCAGGGCATAAACCGTCATTGGCTTGAAGCGGAGTTGTTCTGCGGCCTTGAGAACATGATCGGGAGCAGCGGGTTTCAGGGCCTGGATTAAGCGTGGCAGCGGAATGGTGGATAGGAATGCGGAGTCTTCATGCGGGGAAGCCGGCATGTCATTAATGCCAGTAATCCGGCTACCGTTGTGGTGAATGGTGCCGACGGCCGAGTCCAGATGGATTTCGGCACCGCGTTGCTGGATGGATTGCGCCAGTTTGCGAGGTAGGCACTCAGCCCCCGTGAGTGAGTAGTGGAGTGTTTCAAAGCGCAGTGCGCCCTCGCTGGAATCACGGGGCGCGGTTAGCCGGAGTTTTTCAAGGAGGTTTTTGATAACGTCCACCGCTGAGAGCCGGGGCATTTTCCGCCGGACAAACTCAGCGGATAAATCGCGCGGATGAATACCCCAGTAGCGGTGGGTGAACTCCTCGAAGAAAAATTCGTAAAGTGCCGGGCCGTAGAGCTCACACAGAGCGGACTCGGCATCGGCGCCGGGGGTCCGCCTGCCCCACCTGCTTTCGATCTCCGCGAGCAGCAGACCGGTAAGGCAGCGCATCAGGGTAAACGGAGGAATCCCCGCAAGAATGTCCCGGCCGCGCAAAGGATAGTGGTAGAGTTTTCCATGCCACTTGATATGGGACTTCAGTGGCACCTCGATGCGCTCCTCTCCCATGGCACGTGCGCAAGTGGCGAAGACTTCTTCATCAAAAGCGTGCAGCATATGAACACCCAGATCATACCAGTTGCCACCCCGCTGGTGGCCGGCAGCCAATCCACCTGGCTGAGATTGTTTTTCCCACACTGAGACCTGTGCTCCGAGCTCTAGAGCCGTGTGGGCAGCATACAGGCCACAGGGACCTGCACCCAATATGGTGAGGTGGGGCGCAGAAGACGTTGTCACGTATAGGATTGTGGGTGCCGAGGCAAACAGGTCAAGAATGATTCGATCATTGCCCGAGCAGGTCTTGTTGCTGTCGCCAAAGTTTTGTTAGTTTATTGTCGGGCAGATCCAGGTGCTCAATAGTCAGGGGATCATCCTTACGAAGTGAAGTCCTGAGAATAGTGGACTCTTCAAGCAGAGCGATGGGGATCTGGTGGTGATTTAGAGGCTCTGCTAAGCCGTAGACTTCCGCCGAGCCGATGGCATGTTTGATGCTAACCCCCGCAGTCAGATCTTGTTTGGCATAGGCGTAGACATCACAGGACTGGGTGCTGGTAGTGAGCAGCGCTTCACCACGGAACGCGGCAAGAATAGCCTTCGGGGTTTCCAGGTGGCAGAGGTGGTAAGGGCGATACAGAATGTAATAAGGACCGTCCCCTAGCTTGTAGTAGCTGAGGTAGAATTTCTGCTCAGCAGGGAGTTCTTTTTTGGGCCGGACTACCAGATAGACGCCACCCCCAGGCTCCGCACCGAGCAGGTAATCAATCCGCGGTGTTTGCCCGTAGCTCTCAAAGTCAAACAGGCCCAAAGCTTCGTGCACGTTGTCTGCCCGCGGACCTGTCATACCTCCCTCGGGAGGAAGATAACCCAGAGCATTAGCGAGCACTGCCATTTCGATATGAAGCTTGGTGCCATCTGTGTAGGCGCAGCACTGGGTGGCGGAGAGTTTGCGTATTTCTGCCTCATGCCGAATGGATTCTGGGGTGGCATAACGGTCGAGAAATCCTTTGATGTTGCCAGCTTGCACAATATCAAAGCCCATGGTGTCTGCCTCCTGGATCAAGCTGGCAAGCACGCCGTGCTGATCACCAGCATCCGAGCTCACGATGAGGTTTCTTTGCTTGGCTTCGTGCTGAAGCAGAGGAGCCAAGGCTAGGTCGACTTCCGCATTCATCAGCACGATGTGAGCATCGGCATTGAGAGCAGCGAGGCAATACTCAGCGGCCGGCCCGATCGAGTTGGTCGCCTCTACAAGAACATCAACGGGGTGATCGCGGAGTAATTGTTCAAAATCTGTACCATAATGACCACAGTGGCCAAGTTGCGCAGCGGTGGCGGCAGCTTCGGAATCGATATCCATGACCCAGGCCAGCTCCATGCCCTTGGTAGCGTAAATCTGACCGGCAATTCCTTTACCCATGGAGCCCGCCCCCGTGAGGGCGACTCGGATATTTTGCTGCGGTGATGTTTTTTCAAGCATATGATCGAGATCAGGTTAAGGGACTCAGGCATGAGAATCGAGCCAAAGTTGTAAAATTAAAATGGCGGCGAGTTGCTTGAGGGGCAGGAAGTGGGTGGCTGAGAGCAAGGGAATGACAGCTTCACCCCTGAGCCAGCCGTTACAAGTGAAGTCTGAGGGAGAAAGAATATCGTGTGCCATATCTATCAATGGCTCTCGCCACGCAGGGTTTTCCAGAGGTAGGTAGAAAGGCTGTTTGGCGCGCTTAGTGACTGCCCGAGGCAGGTGACGCTCGGCGAGTTGGCGCCAAATGAATTTATCCTCAGAGTGGCGGATCTTGAAGTTATCCGGCAGGCCAAAGGCAAAGTCGATGATGTTGTGATCCAGAAAAGGTGCCCGGTATTCAACCGAGTGCGCCATCGTGTTTTTGTCCTGACGGATCAGCGACCAGTCAGGCAGCCACGATGGATATTGAAGCCTGAGAGCAAAATCGAGCCGGTCGTGCGCCGCTGGGTGCTTGAGCAGATCCTCCGCGAGAGCTTGTTGGTTACGTATGTCCGGATGGAGCAGTTGATTGATTTCTGACTCTTCAAAAAGAGTACGCAGCGAGTAAGTTTGCTGGCTGGCTGTTAGTGAGTCGAAGTCGCGCAGATAGCGTGCGGTCTTGGCACGTCCTTGCGGTCCCAAGTTTGCAGGAAACCCACTGATTTTATTAAGCAGGCTCAGCGGGCAGTTTGCTACCAGTGAGGCCGCAAGCGCACGTCCTGATTTGCCAATCTTCGAAGCCGTCAGATAACCTTGATGAAAAGAGTAGCCGGCGAAGTGTTCGTCAGGGCCCTCCCCTCCTAGAGCAACCTTACAGCCCAGATCTGAGGTGTGTGAAGCGAGCTTATCAAACGCCAGTATAAGCGCGTCTCCAACAGGACGATCCATCTGCCCAATGACGCGTGGCAAATCATGCAGTGCTTCAGGAATAAGCTGCACCGGTTGATGATCGAGTCCCTTTTCCTGGGCAAAGGCGGCAGCCGCGGCAGTCTCATCCGAGTGTGAGCCAAAGCCAATGGATACACTCGTAACATCAGCACCAAGGTCTTGGATGTAGTATGCCAACAGCGATGAGTCCACACCTGCCGAGAGATAGCTAGCAACCGGCACATCCGATTGCAGGGAAAGTTCAACACTTCGGCGGGTGAGCTCATCGAGCTGGTCGACGGCCTGCTCGAGAGATTCTCCAGGCTTATTACTGCTCTGTGCACAGGGCCGAGGGCGAGGCTCCCAATAACGTTCCATGTATTGGGTTCCATCCGGGCTGATGGTCATCCAATGGGCGGCGGGTAGAGTGTTGATATCCCGGAAAAGAGTCGCGGGTTCTGAGACATATCGTAGGGACAGCCACTGGCCAAGGTGTTGTGGATCGGGAGAGAGCTCAACTCCCGCGGCTTTGAGCGCCTTGATTTCAGAGGCAAAGCGCAAAGGCCCTGAGTTTGTCAGGTAGAGGGGTTTTTGACCACATCGGTCTCTGGCGAGAAAGATGTTTCCTGTCTTCTCGTCGTGGAGTGCAATGGCGAACATGCCATTGAAATGTTTGACCATGCTTGTGCCCCACTCAAGCCAGGCTGCGGGAATGATTTCACAGTCACACTGTGTATGAAAGCGGTGGCCTGCTTCTTGAAGCTCAGTGCGTAATTCACGCCAATTGTATATCTCCCCGTTGCATACAGCCCTGACCCGTTGGCAAGCTGACGTGAAGGGTTGGCTGCCTCCCTCCAGATCAAGGATGGCAAGCCGTCTCATGCCAATGCTGAAATCCCCTGCACTAAACTCTCCTCCCCCGTCGGGTCCGCGGTGCTCAAGCGCATCAAGCATCAAACCGAGTTGATCTTGCTTCAAATTGAGCCCGCCTGCGATGCCGCACATGAATGAACTATGAATGATAGACAAGTGCAGGGGAAGTCTGGGAAATAAAAAAGAAGAGTGCACCCAGGCTATTCACCATTCTTCCCGCCTCCTAACTTAAACTTAAACTTAAACTGCCGACACAGTCGGCCAACTTCAACCTTCCATCGGACAAAAGCACACCGTAGAATACCCCACTTCATACTATGAAAACAATCTCCACCCTCCTGCTCCTATTCGCCATATCCGCCACCCTCTGCCTTGGTGAAGATGCCAAGCCAAACCTCGATGATCTCAAGGTTCGTGCCGCCATTGAGAAAGAGGCATTGGAGAAGCATCAAGTGGAATACCACAAGGAGGATGGCCAGATTCTGATCTACTCCATCGAAACCCAGAAACCCTATACCGGATGGGCCAAAGCATACCATGGCAATGGTGTGCTCAAATTCCTCGGCTCAGTCAAAGACGGCAAGCCGCACGGACTTGTGACTCAGTTTCATGATGCCGGGCAGAAAAAATCGGAACACCACTACCGCAACGGAATGGCACAGGGTATTGCGAGAGCATGGTATTGGAGCGGGCAAAAACAAGAAGAAGCCGAGCTCAAAGACGACGCAGTAAACGGCCTAAACACAACTTGGCATGAGAATGGCCAGAAGATGAGTGAGGGCAGATACCAGGACGGCCTGGAACAAGGCCTCCATACCAGCTGGCATGAAAACGGGCAGAAGAAACATGAATTTAACTACAAGGACGGCATGCTCCATGGCCTCGCAACCATGTGGGACAAGGAAGGAACCATCACCAGCCAGATC